>DAITPX010000040.1:0-10149 GCA_036833365.1 Clostridia bacterium
CCAACGGCGGCGAACAGGTGCTTATGGCCAGCCACGAGGGCAAATGCATACGGTTTGAGGAAAAAGATGTGCGGCCGATGGGGCGCGAAGCCCAGGGCGTGCGCAGCATGAAGCTCACTGGAGACGACTACGTCGTGGATATGGCGGTCGTCAAAGAGGGATACGAGATACTGACCGTTTCGGAAAACGGTTTCGGCAAACGCAGCGACACGGACGACTACCGCGTGCAATCGAGGGCGGGAAAAGGCATAAAGGCTGGGGTTTTCAACGAAAAAACGGGAAAACTCGTTAACCTGAAGCTGTTTGACCCCGTCGACGACGTGATGCTTATCGCCGACAACGGCGTTGTAATCCGCGTGAACGCGCAGGAAATAAGCAAATTCGGCAGGGATACTATGGGAGTACGCATAATGAGTTTCCGCGACGCCGCGGCAAAGGTGGTAAGCGTTTCAACAACTCCCAGAGAAGAGGACGAAGCCGACGGCGAAGAGGCCGAAGAAGAAATAATATAGTATAAATCAACATAAATAAAGCAATAAAATTAAAAGGAGGGAGAACGGCAAAATGAATTTTAAGCGATATTTGAGCGGCTTAATAAAGATTTCGGGCATAACCGAAAGCGAAATCGAGAGCATGCTTGTCGAAATCGACGACGTAAAGCTCGGCGACTTCGCCCTGCCTTGCTTTAAGCTGGCGAAAACGCTTAGAAATTCACCCGCGGCAATCGCGGCGGAGCTTGCCGCGAAAATCGCTCCCGACACTCTTATCGCGAAAGTCGAGGCAGTCAACGGATACCTGAATTTTTACCTTGACCGCGTGAGCGCGTGCAGGCTGATTTTGGAAGAAATAAACAAAACCGCAAATTTCGGCGGAAGCGGCGAAGGAAAGGGGAAAACCATCTGCATAGACTATTCTTCAATCAATATCGCAAAACCCTTCCATATCGGGCACCTGGGTACTACGGCTATCGGCAACTCGCTTAAGAAAATTTACCAATTTTTGGGCTATAACGTGGTGGGAATAAACCATCTGGGCGACTGGGGCACGCAGTTCGGCAAGCTTATCGTCGCATACAAGCTTTGGGGCGACGTAGCCGCGATAGACCGGGGCGGGCTAAAGGAGCTGCAAAAAATCTACGTGCGTTTTCACGCCGAGGCCGAAAAAGAACCGTCTTTGGACGAACAGGCACGCGCGTGGTTTAAGAAAATTGAAACCGGCGACAAAGAAGCTTTGGAGCTTTTCGATTATTTCAAAAAAATCACCCTCGACGAGGACAAAAAGATTTACCAAAGGCTGGGCGTCGATTTTGAAAGCTGGGACGGCGAAAGTTTTTACAACGACAAAATGCAGCCCCTTTTGGAGGAACTCAGGAAACGCGGCGTTACGAAAATGTCCGACGGCGCCGAGATAATAGATTTGTCCGAATACGGCATGCCGCCCTGCCTTTTAGTCAAAAAGGACGGAGCGTCTCTCTATGCAACCCGCGACATGGCGGCGGCGCTTTACCGCAAAAAGACGTACGGTTTTTACAAAAGCCTTTACGTCGTGGCGTTGCAGCAAAACCTTTATTTCAGGCAGCTGTTTAAGGCGCTGGAACTGTCGGGTTTCGAGTGGGCCAAGGATATGGTTCATGTGGCGTACGGAATGGTATCTCTCGAGGAGGGAAGCATGTCCACCCGTAAGGGCAACGTAGTCTGGCTTGCCGACGTTCTGGACAAAGCCGTCGAAAAAGCGTACAAGATTATTACGGAAAAAAGCCCCAACCTTTCAGGCAAGGAACAGGCCGCCGAACAGGTCGGCGTGGGCGCGGTAATGTTTTCCGCATTGTGCAACAGCAGAATCAAGGACATCGTATTCAGTTTCGACAGGGTTTTGAATTTTGAGGGTGAAACCAGCCCTTATATTCAGTATACCTATGCCAGAACCTGCTCCCTAAGGGAAAAGGCGGGCGGCCTTGACTTTAAGACAGGGCTCGATTACTCGATATTTGTCGACGACGAGAGCATTGTTTTGGCAAAGCTTTTGAACAGGTTTCCCGTTATCGTTTCGGAAGCGGGCGAAAAATACGAGCCTTCAATCGTTGCCAATTACCTCATCGATTTGGCGAGGGCGTTTAATAAGTACTACTTTGAAAACAGAATACTCGGCGACGAAAAACCCAAGCAAAACGCGAGAATGCTGCTTGTCAACCAGACGGGGGAAATTTTGCGTAAAGGCCTCGGCCTTTTGGGCATAAAGGCGCCGGAAAAAATGTAACCACATTTAACTGAATACACCGCAACCAATAGTTGACGGTTTTTTGGGAGAATTAGGGAATACTAATTCTCTTTATTATTGTAATTAAGGAATCCGTGTGATAATATACTGATATGAAAATTTTACTACCTTACTTGAAGCCTTACAAAGGCAAACTTATCGTAATCGGGCTGATGTACGCAATCTCGACTTTCGCGATGCTGTTTATGCCCAAAATAATGTCCGAAATTATAACCAACGGCGTGGCGAAGATGGATACGGGATATATATTCCGTTACGGAGCCGTTATGTTCGGGCTGGCGCTCGTTGCCCTTATCTGTGCGGTCGTCACGACGCGCATTAACGCGGTAGTTTCGACCGGCTTTACGGCGGAGCTGAGAAAAGATATTTTCAAAAAAGTCAATTCGCTGACCTTTGAGGAATTTTCTTCGCAGGGGACGGCAAGCCTGATGACGCGTTCCACCGACGACACCTGGATGCTTCAGGAGGTCGCGGCCACTCTCGTATACTGCATCGTCGTCACTCCGATACTCTTTATCGGAGGAATCGTGCTGACATTCCTCGCCGACTGGGTTTTGGCGGTCATAATGCTGGGCATTTCGCCCGTCGTGTTGTTTTTGATCTGGCTCATCACAAGGCGTATGTTTTCGCTTTGGGACAACAGCGAAAAATACTGCGACCTGCAAAACAAGGTTATGAGAGAAAGGCTTTCGGGCCTCAGGGTAATCCGTTCCTTTGACAAGGAGCAGCACGAGCACGGGCGCGTCAAGCACGCAACCGAGGAAATGGCCGACAATATCATCAAGGCAAACGTTCTGTCGGGCTACGTCAACCCAGTTTCGGCTCTCTTGCTCAACATGGCGACGGTCGTTATACTTTATCTTGGAACGGAGCGTATCCAAATGTCGTCTATACTGACCGCGGGCGATATCGTGGCCACGATTCAGTACATAGCGCTTATTATGAACGGGCTTATGACCGTTTCGATGGTGTTTATGTTTTTCCCGCAGGTCAAGGTGGCGGTGCGCCGGATAGGCGAGATATTCGCCCTTGAGGGAACGGAGAAAAATGACGAGGAAGCCAAGGAGCTTAGCGGCGACGTGGTGCTTGACAAGGTTACCTTCTTTTACCCAGGCGCGTCCAACCCGTCGCTTAAAGATATCGGCTTGAACATTAAACGCGGCGAAATAGTAGGCATAATCGGCGGCACGGGCGCGGGAAAAACCACGCTTATGAAGCTTTTGATGGGGTTTTACAAGCCTACGCAGGGCGACCTTTTGATAGGCGGAGAGTCCGTATGCGGGCTGTCGCAGGGCGTAATCAGACAGAACGTATCCATCGCGCTGCAAAAAGCCGCCATCTTTCAGGGCACGATAGAATACAACATAAAGATGGGCAAGGAAAGCGCTACCGACGAGGAAGTCGCGGCCGTTTCGGACATAGCACAATTGAAAGAGCTTGTCAGCGGCAACAAGGAAGGGCTCAAGCACGAGCTGACGCAGGCGGGAGCCAACATCAGCGGCGGGCAGAAGCAGCGCATAAACATCGCCCGCGCGATAATCAAAGACGCGTCGGTTTATATCTTCGACGACAGTTTTTCGGCGCTCGACTACTTGACAGAAGCGAGGCTGCGCAAACGCCTCAACAAATACCTTGCGGGCAAAACCCAGATTATCGTTACACAGCGCGCCGCTACGGCTATGCGCTGCGACAAGGTTTACGTATTGGACAAGGGCGAGGTCGTAGGCAGCGGCAAGCACGCCGACCTTATCAAAACCTGCCCTATTTACAAAGAGATATACAGTTCTCAACTTGGAGGGACTAATGGCTAAAAAAGAAAAAGAAAATGTCTTTACCCAGAAACAGTCTAAGGTGTTTTCGCGCATAATCCGCGACATCAAGCCTATTTCGGGCTGGCTTTTTCTGTGTTTTTTGATTTCGGCGGCGAGCGTGGCTTTCGCAATAGCCGCGCCTATGGTGCTGGGTAAAATAACCGACCGTATATATGAATTTTGGAAGGCGAAACAGATTTTGGGCGCGGGCGCTACATTCGACAAAGCGGCGGTAATGCAGGACAGCGTGGCGCTGGCTTTGATTTACCTGTTTTCCTCGGTTTGCTCGATAGGCAATATGCTTATATTGAACAACGTCGTGTCAAGGTTTTATACCTGCGGACTCAGGGTGAAAATGTCTGAAAAAATAACCCGCATGCCTGTGAGATTTGTGGACAACACACCCAACGGCGAAATAATCTCGCGCATGATGGGCGACGTTTCGCATATGGGCACCACCGTACATACGGTAATCAACCTCGCCACCCAGGGATTTTTGCAGCTTGTGGGCGTGGCTATAATGATGTTCAGGATTAACTATATCATGGCGCTTTTGGTCATGGTAATTATTCCGCTGTCGCTGGTGCTTTCGGCAGTAATTGCCAATAAAAGCGAAAAGCATTTCGGCGCGGCAAGAAAACAAGCCGGCAAATGGTACGCTTTCGTCGAGGAGGACTACGGCGGCTTCGATGCGATAAAGGCTTTTCACCTCGAGGATAGCCAAAACAGACGCCAAGCCGAAATCGTCGAGTCAATACGCAGCAACGACAAAAAAGGCAACGTGCTGGCGGGACTTGTGCAGCCGATAATCAGCTTTACGAACAGCGTCGCTTTCGCGGGGATATGCGTTGTGGGCGGTTTCCTTTTAACGAGAGGGCAGGAATTGGGGCTTGTCGGCGCCGACTTTACGTTGGGCAACGTCGTCGAAGTCATAATGTACGCCAAGCTTTTGGCGGGGCCGCTCGAAGGCATAGCCTACGGCATAAGCACGCTTCAGCGCGTGTACGCCGCTGCGCGCAGGGTTTACGACTTTTTGGAAGAGGATGAAATGCCAAAAGCCGAAATAGCGGAAATGCCACAAGGCAAGGGGGAGGTTGAGTTTCGGGACGTGAACTTCTCTTATTCACCGGATAAGCCGCTTATCGAAAACCTGAACCTCAAAATCAAAGCGGGGCAAAAGGTGGCTATCGTAGGGCCTACGGGCGGCGGAAAAACCACAATCGTAAACCTTTTGATGCGTTTTTACGACATCAACAGCGGCAAAATTTTGATTGACGGGGTGGACGCGACCAAAATGGACAGGCGCGCCGTACGAGATATGTTCGGTATGGTGCTTCAGGACACCTGGCTTTACAGCGGCACGGTCTACGACAACATCGCCTACGGTAAGGAAGAGGCGTCGAAAGTGGAAGTTATGGACGCGGCGAAAAACGCGCGTATAGATTACTTCGTCGATACGCTGCCCGATGGGTACGACACGGTGATTAACGAGGAATCGAGTAATATCAGCGCGGGTCAAAAACAGCTTTTGACTATCGCGAGGGCTTATCTCGCCAACAAAAAAATGCTGATTTTGGACGAGGCGACAAGCAACGTAGACACGCGCACCGAGCTTTTGATTCAGGAAACGATGGATAAGCTGACAGAAGGCAAAACAAGCTTTGTCATAGCTCACAGGCTTTCGACGATTGTGGACGCTGACGTGATTTTGGTTGTGGACAACGGACATATCGTGGAAACGGGCACGCACGAGGAGCTTATGGCTAAAAACGGTTTTTACACCGAAATTTACAACAGCCAGTATGACCTCCTGTCATAATTAAGAAAAAATTAACGCCGTTTACACAGGTTTTTCACAAGCCCAAGATATTATAAAGGTGATTTAATACTAATTTTGTGTGCCGGAGGGAGGGCCGATGAGGAAAAAAACCGTTTTGATTTCGCTGTTTTTGGCGGCGATATTGCTTGCCGGAGCGGGATGCGGAATTATCGAAGGTCAGAACTACACGCTTTACAGGTATATCGACACCGTTTACAGCCTTGCGCCGCAGGAAATTATCGACGGATACAACAATATAAACATGGCGCAGGCGGCGATGAATGTTTCCACAATTATGCTGCCGTGCACATACGAAGTCAAAAGCGTAATAAATTATTCCTACACGGAGTTCGTCCCCGGCAGCGGCGGCACCACGCTTGTCAAAATAAGCGGTTCGGTGACCAAAACGGCAACCGCTTTTATGATAAACGACAGCGGGTACATACTGACCAACGCCCACGTAATCACGCTTGACAACGCCGACCAGCTGACCGACCTCAAATACGAGGGCTGGGAAATAAAAGTGAACCTTACCGAATCGGATGCCCGTTTCGACGCGACGGTGGTGGCGTACGACACTTTTTTGGATATAGCGGTGCTTAAGGTGGACCCGCGGCAGGTGAATACGGCGACGCTCGGATACGCGGTGTTTTTCAACCTCGACGACCCCACAGGACCCGAAAAGCCTTCTATCGAGCTTTATTACGGCGAGCCTGTAATTTCGTTGGGCAACGCGTACGGAAGAGGCGTGTCGGTGACGCAGGGCATCGTTTCGGCGCCGAAAAAGTACTTTACGAACGGAATTAAGGTTACCACTGCCATTCAGGTTGACGCGGCGATAAACAACGGCAGCTCGGGCGGGCCGCTTTGCAACGCATATGCCAGGATTTTGGGCATGAATACATACAAGCTCAATATCCCCGGGGCGGACGACATAGGGTACGCTATTCCGACATACGTTATTTTGGATTATATCAACGACCTTAACTCGGGTAAAAGCGACGGCGTCGTTTTGGATCCCAGCCCGCGCATAAAATATTATTACACAAATCTGCGCGAATACGCCCAAACGAACATTTACAGCAACTTCTCGCAATAATAAAATAGAAAAAATGCCTTCTACGGGAGGCATTTTTTGCTAAGATATTTCAATTGAGCGAAAAATGTGTTACAATAACCGATATGATTAAAGAAATCCTGGTAAAACACGGTTTCAGGTTCAACAAGCAGTTCGGACAGAATTTTATTTCCGACGTAAACCTTCTGGGCGCGATTGTTTCTGACGCGGGCGCAGGCAAAGAGGACGCGGTGCTGGAAATCGGCGCGGGAGCGGGCGCTCTGACGAGAGCTCTGGCAGAAAGATGCAAAAAAGTCGTTGCTTTTGAAATAGACAAAAACTTAAAACCCGTATTGGACGAGGTTTTGGACGGGTACGAAAACGTAGAGACGGTTTTCGGCGACATAATGAAAATACCCCCGGAATTAATCGACGACAAAATGGCGGAAGAATACAAGGTCGTGGCCAATTTGCCTTATTATATCACGACGCCTGTGATAATGAATTTTGTGGAAAAAAGCACGAGGGTCGTTTCGCTTACCTTGATGGTTCAGAAGGAAGTGGCGGAAAGGCTTTGCTCGCAACCGGGGACTAAGGATTACGGCGCGGTTACGGTAGCCGTCCAAGCGGCTGCCAACGTCAAAATAACGCGTATTGTCAAACGGGACATGTTTTTCCCTTCGCCCAACGTTGACAGCGCCGTTGTTAAAATAGACATAGATAAAACAAAATACTTTATAGAAGATTATGCCTTATTCAGAAAAACCGTCAAATGCGCGTTCGCCATGCGCCGCAAAACGCTGCATAATAACCTTGTCGGCGCGTTCGGTATCGGTAAAGACAAAGCGGACGATATTTTGACGAAGCTTAACGTTTCGCGCGACATAAGGGGCGAAGCGCTCGGTGTGGGACAGTTTGTGGAATTGGCCCGTGTTTTGACTGAAAACGGCATAGCGTGAAAATATAAAAATTCAAAAGTAATTCACCTATTTCTGATTTTGAAGGAGGATTTATGACGGAAAAAACACTTACGGCCGGCCAAAGCGTAAGCGGAGAGGAAAACGCCCGGCGGAGGCTGTTTAACAAAAACAAATGGCTGTTCAGTGTCGGAGGCATAGGCCGAGACATAGTCTATCAGCTTATAGCGTCTTTTTTGATGGTGTATATCCAATTCGGTGTGCCGCTCAGCCTGACGCAGTTTACTACGCTGAGCCTTATTATCGGCGTGGGCGGGCGCGTTTGGGACGCGGTTAACGACCCCATGATGGGCGCCATCATCGAAGGCACGCATATGAAGTGGGGTAAGTTCAAGCCGTGGATACTTATCGGCGCGCTTACCTGCGGGTTGGCAATCATCGTTATGTTCAACATCCAAAACCTTGCGGGGTGGGACTTTGTCGTGTTTATGTGCGTGATGTATCTCATTTGGGAATCCACGTTTACCATGAACGACATAGGCTACTGGGCAATGCTGCCCAGCCTTTCCAGCGTTAAAAAGGAAAGGAACAACGTCACGATGCTTACCGTCTTGTTCGCTGGCATAGGAGCCTTTATAGCGCAGGGACTCATCCCTATGTTTACGACGGGCAACGTGCGCGCGGCATACAGCGGCGTATCTATCATAGCGGCGGCGGCGTTTATCGGCTGCCAGCTTATGACGAGCATAGGCGTCAAGGAGCCGATAAATTATTCCGCAGAAAAAAACGAAAAAATTTCCCTGAAAAAAATGTGGCAGACGATTGTCAAAAACGACCAGATTTTGTGGATAACGCTGTCTATGCTGTTTTACAATGTGGGCAGCATGATGCTTGTTACGTTTGCGGCGAACCTTCTTTATATGGAAATAGGCTACAACGGGTTTTTGTATACCGTTTTGGTCGCTTCGTACGGCGTCCCCAGCATTTTTATCAACATCATTTACCCCACACTGGCAAACAAATGGGGAAGGAAAAAACTTCAGATTGTCAGCATCAGCATTGCCGTCGCGGGTTATATCGGCATAGCATTACTGGGCTGGGCCGGCGGAATGAACATTATTCTGCTGGCGGTATTCGCCGCGGTAATTTCAATGGGGCAATCGATTTTCTACACTTCTTCGATTATAAATATGACCAACTGCGTCGAATACAACGACTACAAGCAGGGCGAGCGCAACGAAGCCGTCGTCAGCACATTGAGGCCGTTTATGGCAAAATTCGCGGGCGCATTGGAGATTTTGATTGTAACCGCAGTGCTTGCCGTTTCGGGAATTTACGGGCTTAGCCAGTCAATAAGTACTCTCGAGGCGCAAAAGGGCTATTTCGACAGAATGGAAAGCGCCGCGCAGGTGGAGTATATCGGGAATATGAACGAGCTTATCGACGAATTTGTGCCGCAGCTCGAAGCCGCCGAGCTTCAAGGCAAGGAAGAGTTGGCAAAAACCGTTGAACAGCTTAACGCAAAAATCGAAAATGCGGAAGAAAGCTCGAGCTATTATTATTACAAAAATTTCAAAATCAACGCGGAATATATCGAGGCGCTTAGGGACGCGGAAATACTCCTGACGGCTTACGGCACCGACGGCAAAGCGCTGACCCCCGAAGCGGTATCGGTTGGGCGCCTGGGCGAAATCGGCTATTCGTCGCCCGAAGAAATTGCATCGGCAAACGGGCTCGACCCGCAAGACATCGACAAATATTCCTTTGCCATGGAACTGGGCGGCGAGGACAGCGCCGCCAACCGAAACTTCAAAGATAAAAGCGATACATCCATGAGGATTTGGCTGCGCGCCGCGGTATGCGGAATCCCGATAGTATGCCTCCTGATAGCCTTGTTTGTTCAGCGCAAAAAGTTTATTATCGACGAGGAATACTATGACAATATGGTGAAAGAAATCGAAAAACGGAACAAAGAGCAACAAAACTAATTTTTGCCTATAACGAAAATTTAAACTAAAAAGCCCGCTTCTTTTCGGATGCGGGCTTTTTAATTGGTACGTTGTGGCAGGATAAAAAGGTTTTTAAAAGGTATTTTGATTTAAATTAAAAATAAACTAAATTAAAATGCGGGTAACGGCGGGGTTGACAAATTTTTCATCGGGTGATAAAATTAAAAACAACGCAGAGCTAAAATTTGCCGCAAAGTTTCTGCGCCTATCGCGAGTGTCGGAGGGAACGGACCCGATGAAGGCACAGCAGCCCCCAAAA
>DAITPX010000041.1:0-10127 GCA_036833365.1 Clostridia bacterium
AGGCTCTATCGAAAAAATTATTTCCGAGCGCAAGGAAAGGGGCTTTTTCAAAAGCCTGGAGGATTTTTTGAAGCGCGTAGAAAGCGGAGCGCTTAACAAACGGCTGGTTGAAAACCTCATAAAAGCCGGGGCGTTCGACGGGCTCGGCGAAAAACGCGCTGCTTTAACGGCTACTTACGAAACGCTTATGGACCGTGTCGCCGAGGATAAGCGCAAGCGCGAAAGCGGGCAGATAAGTATGTTTGACATAATGGGCGAGGACGTTTCGTTCGCGGACTTAAATTACAAAAACCTCAGGGAATTTTCACAAAAGCAAAAGCTCGAGATGGAAAAAGAGGTGCTGGGGCTTTACGTTTCGGGCAGCCCCTTGGACGAATATAAGGACAAGCTGAACGAGTTTACGTTTAATTCCTCTTCCGTTGCGGTGGACGCCGACGATGAAACGGCGCGGCTTGCCCTGCAAAACGACATGGACGGTAAAAAAGTCGCCGCGGGGGGAATGCTGAGTGGGATAAATAAGCGTATTACGAAAAACAACCAGCCTATGGCGACGGCGACTCTCGAGGACATGTACGGCTCTATTCAGCTTATCTTTTTTCCGAAGGTTTACGAAAAATGCAAAGACGCCTTGGCGGAGGACTCTTTTGTTACGGTCAACGGGACGCTGTCAGTTAAGATAGACGACACTTATAAGATATTTGTCGACCAAATCGAGCATTGGCAGGAAACGGCCGTAAAGGAAAAGCCCGCGCCGCCCGAAAGCGTAACGCTGTTTTTGAAGCTGGAAAAGCAGGACAACGAGCTGTACTCAAAAATCGTCGGCGTGCTTAACGCCTACAAGGGCGATATTTCCGCCGTCTTGGTAATAGGGCGCCAAAAGTTTTCGCTGCCGATGAAAATCCGCCAGTGCAACGGCTTGGCATACGAATTGGAAAATCTGTTGGGGCAGGAAAACGTCCGCTTTGTTAATTTTTATTTTTAGCTTTGAAGGGGCTTATGCTTGATTAATATATATAAATCAAATGCGGCCTTCAATTAATATTTGTTCTTACAGAGAATTGGGAGAGCGGGCAAAACCGCTCTTTTTTTATTTGTTATTTCGGTTTATTTTTGTCTTTTGTCTTTAAAAATTTAATTTTTAAATTTCTGTTATCATACTGCAATTTTTAAGGCAAAGCCCCTAGAATTTTATCCTTAAAAGCGTTCTTTTGTCGGTACAGCACTAAAAAACCGCAGCGTTTCAATAAGACGCTTGAATCGCCTTTTAATGTTTTGCCTTTTTGTTTAATTGCGCGCGCAAAAAATCCCGATAAATTTTAAACTGCCTATTGACTTTTGAAAAGCCGTATGATATTATCTTTACTGGATAAATAGTTGTATCAATACATATATTTATTTATTACAAATATTTTACTACAACGAGGTAATGAAAGATGAGTTTGCTGGAAATTTTGGAAAACGAAAAGACGGCGTTCGGCGAGGATTATAAATCGGGGCTATCTCTGGATTTTTATCAGGAGCTGGGCGATAAGCTGGACGTAATGCAAATGGAGCTTAAGCGCGGCATATATACGCCCATACAGATGGCGCTGAAAGAAAAAAAGCTGCCCCTTATGGAACTTACTCTGGGTGAAATTCACGTCGTGGTGACATTGTATCACAAACCGAACCTTTGCGTCGGCGAGTTGTCGCGCTCGAGCGGCATAACTAACATTACCAAAATTCTAAACAGCCTTGAGGACAAAGGCTATATTGAGCGTTCGTTCAGCCACGAAAACCGCCGCAACACGATTCTGTCGCTGACGGCGGCGGGACGGAAGCTTATCGACGATTCGGACTTTTGGACGACGCGTTTGTCAAAAGCGCTGTTAGACGCCAGTCTGACGACAGCGGAACAAACGGAACTAATGAGCCTTACAAACAAAATGATGCGGATACTTGTCAAAATCAACCGCGAACCGGACACGGAATAAACCGACCGCAAATCGCGGCGGCTTTTGCCGAGCTATAAACTTGCAGGCTGATTTTTAGCGAAAGCGCGGAAAGGTTAGTTCGATAAATCAAGTACAGCCCATACGAAAATGAAATTCAGGTCGTGAGCCTTTTATATAAATCGTGACAAAAATTAAACAGAAAATTCAAGGAGAATGACAATGAAACGAAAAATGATTTCAATAACCATCGCTTTGATAACGGTTATTTTGATTTCTCTTCCTTGCGTATCCGCATCAGCGGACTCAGGCTTGGTTTTCGCGCCGCCTCAAAACGAAGCGCCGATAACCCGGCTTGACGTAAACGGTTTGCTTGATAAATATTTGCTGAAAACAGACGACGACGTAAAAACCGTTTCCTTCAAACCGGAGGACGAAGTCGGCGCGATTGTAGTGCTTGAGGGGCAGTCGGTTTTCGATGCCGCCAGAGCGCGCGATTTGACCGTACCCGAGTACCTTGCGACGGAAGAAGGCGCTTTGCATGAGGAAGCTCTTTTGGCAACCCAAAAAGAGGCGATAGAAGAGATGGCGCAAAAGAACATCGAAGCCGAATTTAAGTACTTCTACACCGTCCTGCTCAACGGGTTTGCGGTTACCGTCAAGTACGGCGACCTCAGCGGCATAAAAAAGATTGAAAACGTTACTTCCGCCCACGCCTTCGGAATATTACGAAGCGCCCAAAGCCGACGCGGGCAACGTGACAAACTTTTCGATAAGCTCGATTTACGGCAGGAACGGCACGGAATACAATGGCGAAAACATGCTGATTTCCATAATCGACACAGGCCTCCAGATAGACCACGAGGCGTTTTCGGTAATGCCCTCGGCTGTCAAGCTCGACCAGGAAGACGTGGCGGGAATGTTGGAATATCTGATTGCCAAAGACGGCTATACCCTTACGGTGGACGGTGAAGACTACGGCTACGAATACGACTATGAGCTTACCGTGGAGGACGTCTATCATAACGCCAAGGTTCCGTTCGGCTTTGACTATTGCGACGTGGACACCGAGGTGTGCCCCGACGCGCTGGAGCTGGAAGCGGGCTATTCGCACGGCACGCACGTTGCGGGCATTGCCGCAGGCAATAACGGCACCGATTTCACGGGCGTCGCGCCCAACGCGCAGATAGCGGTAATGAAGGTGTTCGGCTACAACGGCGGAGCTTACGCTTTTGACATAATCGCTGCCATTTCCGACAGTATCGTCCTCGGTGCCGACGTAATCAATATGAGTCTTGGCTCGGGCGCGGGCTTTACCGACCCGACCTACAACGAGCCTTACTATCAGGCGGCGGTCGACGCGGGCGTCGTGCTTGCGGTTGCCGCGGGCAATGACTACTACCTCGGGAAAGCCGGCTTTTACGGCGACCAGGCGCTTGCCGAAAACATCGACTTCGGCGTAGTTGGGCAATCATCTTCTTTCGCGCAGTCTTTCGGCGTCGCGTCCGTAAATACATACCAGGCGATTAAAAGCGTTATTAAATACGGAAGCGGAAACGCGGATTTAAATTTCAACCAGATACCGGGCAGGGATTTCTTTGCCGAATTGTTGGGAGGAACCCAAAGCAAAACTTACGATTATGTTGTTATAGGCGGAGCTGGTCAAGCCTCAGACTATGAAGGCATCGACGTAACGGGAAAAATCGCGCTTGTGCAAAGGGGCAATACCAGCTTTGAGGATAAATTCCTTGCTGCGGAAGCCGCCGGCGCGGTAGCTTGTATAGTTTACGACAACGAGGATTCGGGCTCTTATATCAATATGCAGATGCCCGAAGGCACAATTCCCGGCGCTTTCATTTTCAAGTCCGACGGCGAGGCGCTTATCGCGTCCTCAAACAAGACCATGCTTTTCGATATGGCTAACTACGAAAACCTCGGCTATGAAATGAGCGACTTTTCGTCGTGGGGCCCCACACCCAGCCTGACCTTGAAACCCGAAATAACGGCTTTCGGAGGCAATGTGTTTTCCGCCATACCGTTCGACTCGTGGCAGGTCATGAGCGGCACGAGCATGGCTACGCCCGAAATTGCGGGCCTTGTCGCGCTTGCCAAGCAGTTTGTAAACGACACTTTCCCCGAGCTGTCCGACGCAGAAACAGCGGTGATGATTAAAACGCTTTTGATGAACACCGCAGAGCAGTTTGTCCAGCTCGGCAAGAATCCCTATTCGCCCCGCAAACAGGGCGCGGGCGTGGCAAATATCGACAACCTTGTCAAAACCAAGGCGTACCTCACCGTCGACGGCATGAGCGTCCCCAAAATCGAACTTGGGCACGACCCCGAAAGAATGGGCGTTTACGAGCTTGAGTTTGACGTAACCAATTTCGGAACCACGGCGCTTACATACACAATCAATCCTATTGTTATGTGCGAGGCGCTGGGCGAACCCACCGCCGACGGCAGAAAAACCGTGGCTCTTGAGGAATACCTCTTGAACCCCTCGGTTCAATACATAAGCGGCGTAACGGGCGGCAAGGTTACCGTCAACGCGGGGCAAACGGTTACGATTAAATTGACGGTAACATTGTCCCAAGCGGACAAAAACTATCTGGAGCAATTTCCTTACGGCGACTTTGTGGACGGCTTTGTAAAGCTCGACAGCGACGACGTCGAAGTAGCCGACCTGTCCGTCCCGTTCCTCGCTTTTTACGGCGACTGGACGGAAGCGCCTTTGTTTGACTACACGCTTTACGATGAAGAGCAGTACGCTGTTTATCCGGGATACATAGCCGCATACAAAAACTGGAGCGTTTGGCCGCTCGGCGGATACTGGTACGAAACCGCGCCCGGCGTAGAAGCGCCCAATACATACAACCTCGACAGGCTCGCGATTTCTCCCGGCTATACTAACGGAGTAACGAATATAAGCTTTATATCTTTGCCGGCTCTGCGCAATATGGGCGTCAACTATATATTGTTTGAAGACATTAACACAGGCAACGTGATACTTCAAGGAACCGAGGAACTGGCGGTCAGAAAGCTGTTTGCGCAAAACGGCGTAAACCTTAACGCCAGTGCGTATCAGTTTACTTTTACAGGCGAGGACCTCATTCCGTTCGGGCCTCTTCCCTCCAATACCGAGCTGCGCGTAACGGTAGGCGGCTCTATCCATTGGGACGGAGAGAAAAACACCCAAAGGACGGAGCTCGTCTATAACAACATCACGGTGGACAACGAAGCGCCCGTTATCAATGAAAGCGGGATAAATATGTACGACCGCGACGGAAGGCTTTATATCGATATCCCAGTATACGACAACCATTTTATTATGGCGGGGCAGCCCTATTCTATGGTGCAGTATGAGGGAGACGAAACCTGGTACGTAGGCGGCTCGTTGACCGATTTCCCCGTTCCCGCATACCAGACGAAAAAGGGAACCGAATATGTATTCACATACGACCTGACGACTTATTACGAGCAAATCAAATGCGGCAAAATGGCGTTTACCGTGGTGGACTATGCGGGCAACGACATTACGTATCAGATAGCGCTTGACTTTTCCGAGTTGACCGTGCCGACCAGAGTCGAATTTACACAAGATTCGCTTACGTTTAAAACAAACGAAGTGTACTTCGATTTGCCCTTGGGCAGCGACGCGCCCTTCACCCTTCCCGATTCGGTTGTGTGGTCTTCTTCAAACGAAGCGGTGGTCAAAGTACAAGGCGGCATCGCAAAAGGTATATCTCAGGGGACGGCGACGGTGACCGCCGTGGCTACCTACGACGGCGACAAGGTTTTCACCGACACGATTGACATCACCGTGACCGAAGAAACCGTCGAAGAAATCATCCCCACAAGCTTGAAGCTTTATGTAAACGGAGAAAATGTGGGATATAATTGGCGGCAAATGGAAACATGGGTAAAATACGTAACATGGAACTATCAAGCCGATTGGGCAGGCGGAGACGGATATAATCAAGATATGGCGCCTTTCGCGTGGATGTTCGAAGTGGGCGACACCTTTGAATATGAAGTTAAGCCCCAGCCTTGGTACGCCAACGACGATATTATAGTAAAATTGTCCACAGAAGGAACGCTTGACTGGACTTACGACGGGCCGTTTAACGCATTGAAATTATGGCGGAACGAAAACGACGTGGTCGAAATCGACGGAGAAAATATTACCTTCGTCAAGCCCGGTTATACCATAGTAAATATCTGGGACGCAAGCGCGCAGTATTTTAGCGTCGATTACGGCGAGCCTGTAATCCAGCTTTACCTCGGCGCTTACGGCGCGGATATGCCGCCGGAAACCATTTCGGTGGGCGACGTAAATATCGACATCAACGAGCCGTTTGAAATCGAAATCAACCAGCCCGCGTCGTGCGTGGCGCCAGTGAGCGTCGAAATCAGCGGCGGAAGCGGCATTGCCGACATTTATTATGACGACACCCTGTTCGGCGTTTCGGCAGGCACGGCGACTTATACCGCCACCGCGACATATGAGTACGAGGGGCAAACCTATACCAGGACTGCGGAATTTAATGTGACGGTCAGCGAAACCGTGGCGGAAAAGCCCGCGCCGTATGGGTTCATACTCACTTTCCAAGGGCAAACATGGGGATTTAACGGTGCCTATGACGCTCAGGAGAACGGGCCGCGTTTTGAGCTTAACGTAGGGGAAACGTATGAGATGCTTGCGGAAGCTTACCCCGCTTACGCCGACAACCGCGTGACGATGACTATTCCAAATACCGTCGCGGGAACGCCCGTTTTGGAAATAATATCCAACGGGGACGGCAAAATCGTGTTTAAGGTGATAAACCTTTACGAAAACATTTATTCTTCTGACCAAGTCTGGAACGGCAGTATAAATTCAGTTCGTAATTATGAACAAATTATAGTGCCAGAGCTTCCGGAAGATTATTTCAGTGTAAGCGCTTATATGGGTTTTTATTATTCTACCAAAGACCCCAACGGGCTTGTCCCGCCCAAACCGGACTTCGAAATAACCGACGGAGTGCTAAAACGTTATAACGGCACAAACCCCGTGGTGGTTATCCCGAGCGGCGTTACAAAAATCGACAGCTCGGCCCTTTTGCGCAATTATACCAAGGTGGCTATAACAAAGGTGATTATTCCCGAGGGCGTAACTGAAATCGGCAGGTCGGCTTTTGCAAATCAAGAACGCCTCAAAGAAATAGTATTCCCCGTAAATTCTTTGATTACAATCGGATCGCAAGCGTTTCAAAATTGCGCAATAGAAAGCATTAAAATTCCCAACTCGGTTACAAGCTTACAAGCATACGCTTTCGCAAATTGTAAGAATCTTAAATTCGTTGACCTGAGTAATCAGCTTACTTATATTTCTGACGCTCTGTTTTCGGGCTGCACCTCGCTCACCGAAGTAAAAATGTACGAAGGCATAACGTCCTTAGGCAGATATGCTTTCAGAAAGGCACCGCTCAACGACCTTGTGCTGCCGCAGTCGCTTAAGAGTATTAATTACCAGTCTTTCTACGAGTCGGGCATTAAATCTATCGAAATGCCTTATATCGAACAGATCGGCGAACACGCTTTCTTATATGCACGGAACCTTGCGCACGTCGAGTTCGGCGACAAGCTGGTGACTATCGGCGAGGACGCTTTCGCTTACTGTGCCCTGACCGAGGTGTTTATCCCCAAGAGCGTTAAATATTTCGACACGCAAGGCACCATAGAGTACGGCACCTTCGGTTACAACAAAATCCGCACGGTGACGTTCGAGGACGGCATACAATTGGAGTCGTCGTACGACGACCCCTGCGGCTCGGTGTGGACAGGACCCGGTTATAAGGGCATTATCCCCGTATATATGTTCCGCGACAACCCGGTCGAAAACGTATATATCCCCGACACTATCAACGCGATAGGGCATTACGCTTTCTACAACGCCCCAATGACCGGAAACATACACTGGGGCGGCGTGACGAAAATAGGCAACTACGCGCTTTACGGCAACGGCTTCAGAGGCGAGTTCCATATACCCGAAGGAATTACTTATATCGGCAAGGAAGCTTTGCTGAATGACACGATTACAAAACTCTATGTGCCCGCTTCGCTTGAATTTTCCTCGCTGTCCATCGGCAGGGGCTGCATAGTCAATACCAACGCGGACATAGTAGTCGACCCTGCCAACCCCGTTTGGCAGGTAGAAGACGGAGTGCTTTATATGGGCAACACACTTATCCGCCCGCTGGCGAATTATTATGAGGGCGCCAAAGTCTTTACAATAAGGGAAGGCACCCGCCGCATCGAAACCAACGCGTTCGCTAACTGCGAGTTCGAGGCGGTTGCCGTTCCCGAATCTGTCAAAATCGTGGGCGACTATGCTTTCGGCGATAATGTCAAGGTAGTGTATTTCAGGGGCGACGCGCCCATTCTCGAATGGGGCTCCGACCTTTCAAGCGGATACAACCCGCAAGCGTATGTGGCAGATTACCGCAACTTTGCGGCAGGCACAGAGGTGCTGCATAAAGAAGGCGGCGCCGGATTCAGCGGCAACAACTACGCGCATCAAAGCGTAACCCTGGACGTCCTCGACGTCGGCGCAATAATAGGGACCCTGCCCGAAGCCACCTCCGGCAACAAAGCGGCGTACGAACGCGTGAGAATGTATTTTGACCTTTTGTCCAATACCGAAAAAGAGGAAGTAGGGAACTCCCATATACTTTTGGAAGGCGAAAAGGACATTGAGCTTGAGGAGCTTCAAGCGCAGACGGCGGAACTCCAAGCGCGAGCCGAGGAGCTTGAAAGAAGAATCAACCAGCTTATCAGCAGCATAAACGGCCTCAGCTCGTCCAACAGCTCGCTGGCTGAAGCCAAAGCCGAGCTGGAAAAGGCGCTTGCCGAGGTTGAAAAAGCCAAGGAAGCCGCGATAAGGGGCGAAGCCGACGCCAAGGAACAGCTCGACGAGGCCTTGGCAAAAGTCGGACAGGCGGACGACAAGCTGGAAGAAGCCCAAAAGCTTATGGCGGACGCCGAAAGGCTTAGGTCCGAAGCCGAGGAACTGAGAAACAGCCAGAGGAAAAACGACACGGTTTACATCGTGCTTATCTCGGTGCTGGCGGTCGCAATTCTGGCCGCAGCGGTGATTATCTTCAGGAAATACAAACTGGCGAAATAGTTCCCAAAAATCTGTAAGGACCCTTGGTTTCGCCCCCGGAACCCGGGGCTCCAAAGCAAAAATCCCAAAACGAAAAGGCGGTTTTTAATTAAGCCGCCTTTTTTGTTTTGTCCCGATTTTTACCATGAAATAAGGTTGACAAGCCTTAGGGGGAGCGTTATAATAATTAAACATTTAATTGTCAAGCGCTTAACTGTTAAACGCTTAACAAAGAGTACAAAATCAGAAAAAACAAACATTAAGAGATAAAAATTTGATAACAAAGCAGGGTAAAGGAAAATGAAAGAAGAAATTATTAAGCGCCACCGTCTTGTGAACGTTTTGCGCCGCACCGCCATGCGCGAAATTATGGGCGAAATTCACTGGGGGCAGGAGCCGATTTTGGAATGCCTGATAAAAAACGGCGGGTCGTCGCAAAAACAGCTTGCCGAATTTTTGCACGTTACGCCCGCCTCCGTCGCGCTTTCAACCAAACGGATGGAAAAAAGCGGGCTGGTCACCAAGACCGCCGACGAAACCAACCTGAGGCGGAAAATTATCTGCGTTACCCAAAAGGGGCGTGAGCTTTTTGAAAATTTCAGGAAGGGGATGGACAAACTCGAGGACAATATGTTTAAGGATTTTTCCGACGCCGAATTAGCCGAAATGGAGAGGCTTTACGACAAGATAATTTTTAACCTTACGGGGGAAACTAAAGAAATAACGCACGAAGTCTTTTGTCATTATTGCAACAAGCTTAAGGATTTGGACTGGAAAAACAAGGAGAAGAGACGTGGAAAAAACAAAAAATAAGGGGTGGCTCAAAAAAAATTTTTTGCCTTGTGTCAAGGGTTACACATGGCAGACCGTGCTTTGCCCTCTATTAATGGTGATGGAAGTCGTTTTGGAGGTCATTATACCGCTGATGATGGCGGAGGCGCTCAACATAATTAGCCCCGCCGACCCTGCGCCCGGCTATATGCCCGACGTCTCCAAACTGATTAATATCGGCCTCAGGATGACGGCGGTGTCGCTGGGCAGCCTTGCCTGCG
>DAITPX010000042.1:0-5778 GCA_036833365.1 Clostridia bacterium
CCCTTATCGTCACCGATTTATTGGACGACGATTTTTTGATTGCCTGCCACACGATAGACAGCTACAACCGCCCCCTGTCGTCTTACAAATACGACGGCGCAAGGTTTATACATATCGAAGGCGCAAGGCGTTTTTAGCGCTAACCGCGAAGCTTTACCCAAAATATTCCCGATAAGCTTCGGCGCAGTGTTTTTTGCCGCCGTCGGTCAATTTCACGTTTTCGCCGTCGAGGTAAATTTTGTTTTGCCCGCGCAGCCTCGAAGCCGTTTTTTCGCAAAAATTCTTTTTCCATCCCAAGCGGGCATGCACGCTTTCCAAGGCGGTTTCGCCTGACAGAATTTCGTTTCGGTTGTAAAAATAAAAAAGCATTATGTTTTCATAAAAACGCCGTTTTTGCCCGCGTTTGCGCAGCGTTTCGGTTATCAGCCCTTTTTTTGGTGAAAAAACAAAAACAAACGCGAAAACAACTCCTATCGCGGCGGCAATGCTCCCCGCGATTGAAACGTCCAGCGCGTTCGCGGCAAGGTATCCCGACACGGCTGCCAAAATTCCTAAAGTGCAGCTTATCGCCAGCATGTATTTCAGTTTGTCAGTCAGCAAATAGGCGGCCGAGGGCGGCCCGATCATAAACGCCACGACGAGTATCGAGCCGACCGAATCGAAAGCCGCTACCGCCGTTACCGAAACGAGAGTCATTATTAGGTAGTGCAGCAGTGCGGGCATAAACCCCATCAGCGAGGCGGTTACCGCGTCGAAGGTAGACAGCTTGAGTTCCTTGTAAAAAAGCAAAACCGCGGCAAGGTTGAGGGCGAGCGCCGCGCCCATGACGTAAAGCGACCTTGGGCCGATGTCGCGCCCGCCCAACACAAGCCTGTCGTAGGGCGCGAAAGCCAGCTCGCCGCGCAAAACGGCGTCGGTGTCGAGGTGCACCGAGCCCGCGTACCGAGTTATCAAAACGATTGCTATTGAAAAAAGCAAGGGAAAAACGATGCCTATCGCCGAATCCTCAGACATAAGCCGCGTTTTGTGCAGCGTTTCGGTAAAATAAACGGTAACCACGCCCATAAGCGCCGCCCCCAGCATAAGGAGCGGCGAGTTCAGGTCGCCCGCCACAAAAAACGCCGCCACAATTCCCAGCAAAATAGTATGCGTTATGGCATCCGAAAGCATAGCCATGCGGCGGAGAACCAAAAAACATCCCACAAGCGAGCAAGCCGCCGCGACGGCGATTGCGATTAAAACGATTTCGAGTTCAGGCATCACGGTTTCCTCTCCCCGAGAAGTTTTTTCTGTTTTTTCCTGCTGATAATTTTACTTAAAATCCCTCTTTTCGGCGCGATAAAAAGGCTCGAAAGGGCGAACACGCTTGCGAAAATTATTATGGAGGGACCCGTCGGTATTTTGGTAAAATACGCGCTTGCTATCGTCCCCAAAACGCCCGAAACCGCGCCGAAGCCCGAGGCCAAAACCACCATCACCCAAAGCTTTTTCGTCCATTGCCGCGCGGCTACCGCGGGCGCAATGAGCATTGCGCTCATAAGGACGGCGCCTACCGTCTGAATGCCCAAAACGGTTACCGCGACGAGCATTAGCGAAAGCGCCAGCTCGATGCTTTTTATCGGAAAACCAAGCGTTGCGGCGAATTCGGGGTCAAAACTGACCAGCTTAAATTCCTTCCAAAAAAGCGCCACAATAAAAGTGAGAAAAAGGCACGCCGCGAAAATCATATACGCGTCGCTTATAAGCATGGTGGAGGCCTGCCCGAAGATAAATTTGTTCAGCCCCGCCTGATTGGAGTTTGGGATTTTTTGAATGTAGGTGAGGAGTACCAGCCCCAGCCCGAAAAAGACGCTCATAACAAGTGCAAGCGCGCTGTCGAACTTGATTTTCGAGCGCTTTGTCACGAGGTTTATCAACAGCACCGACGCAATGCCGCTAATCAGCGCCCCCGCCAAAAGCACGGGCAGGCTTTTGGTTTGGAAAACGATAAACGCGGCCGCAATTCCGGGCAGGGCGGAGTGCGACACGGCGTCGCCGATTAGGCTTTGCTTTCTCAAAACGGCAAAGCTCCCCAAAACCGCGCTTACGACTCCGAGCAATGCCGAAGCGGACGCTACGACCAAAAAGGTGTAGTTGGAAAAAATCTCCGCAAAACTCAATTTTTCCGGCCCTCCGTTGCTCCCGCGCCCCTGTAAGCTTTGCCGAGGTTTTCTTCGGTAAAAACCTCCGGCACCTCGCCGTCCGCGATTATGCGTTTATTTATGATTACCACTCTGTCGAAATATTCTTTTACGGTTGCAAGGTCGTGGTGCGCGGCTATTATCGTCCGCCCGCCGTCGCGCAAGGCCTTGAGAAGCTTTACGATTACTTTTTCCGTCTGCGCGTCCACGCCCTTGAAGGGTTCGTCCAAAAAATATATCGACGAGTCCTGCATCAGAGCCCTCGCCAAAAAAACCCGCTGCTGCTGCCCGCCCGACAACTGGCTTATCTGGCGGCTACTTAGTTCGCTTATCCCGACCTTATCCAAAGCGTCCAGCGCGGCCGAAACGTCGTTTTTACTCGGGCGCCGAATCCACCCCAGCCGCCCGTACGCGCCCATCAGGACAACGTCGAGCGCGGTGGAAGGGTAATCCCAGTCCACCGACTCGCTTTGCGGGATATATCCTATTTCTCCCGACCGCAAAATATTTTTATATTTTGTTTTTGCAAAAATCACCCTTCCCGTGACGGGTTTTACCAGCCCCAGCATTGTTTTTATGAGGGTAGTCTTTCCCGAGCCGTTGGGGCCCATCACGGCTATAAGCTTGCCTTTGGGAAAATCAACGCTCACGTCCCAAAGCGCGGGGTTGTTGTCGTAAGCCACCGTGAGCCCTTCGACTTTTACCGCCGTTTCATTTATAAGTCCGTTCATTTCGTTCGTTTTTATATTCCTTCCGTCAACCGTTTTCCGTTTTCAACGCTTCGACGATTGTGTCTATATTTGCCTTGAAGGTCAGTATATAAGTTTCGGTTCCGTGCGCCTCGTCGCCCAGCGAGTCGGAATACAGCTCCCCGCCTATTTCCACCGAAAAGCCCTTTGCCGCCGCCGCGCTTCTCAGGGATTCTATGTTTTTAACGGGAATTGATGTCTCGACGAAAATTGCCCTCACCCGCCGTTCCGCGATAAAGTCCGCCAGTTCGTTTATGTCGCCTATGCCCGCCTCCGACACGGTGCTTATGCCCTGAAGCCCTCTGACCTCAAAGCCGTACGCGCGTCCGAAATATCTGAAAGCGTCGTGCGCGGTAATCAGCACCCGTTGTTCTTCGGGCAGTTCCGCGGCGCGGCTCAGGACATAATTGTGCAATTCGTCCAGTTCGCCGAGGTAGTCGTCTAGGTTGCTTTGATAGTATTCGGCGTTTTCGGGGTCGCATTCGGTAAACCCGCCGCAAACCTCGCGCGCCGCGCTTTTCCAAAGCTCCGCGTCGAACCAGATATGCGGGTCGAAAACCGTCGGGTTGTTTTCGTCGGAAAGCAGCTCGCTTTTGTCGATTCCGTCGGCGGCGCAAACCACGGTTACGTCGCGGTTGCCGCCCAGCTGCCCGAAAATATCCGCCATCTTCCCTTCCAGGTGCAATCCGTTATAAATTACTAATTCCGCGCCGTTCATAAGCTTTACGTCGCCCGCGCTCGCCTGATAGAGGTGGGGGTCGATCCCCGCCCCCATAAGCCCCTTTACGTCGGCGCGGTCTTTTCCTATATTCCGCGCCAGGTCGGCCAGCATAGTGGTGGTGGCGACTACGCGAAGCTTGCCTTCCTCCCATTCGGCCGGCGCGCATGCGGACAACCCCGCTGCGCACAAAAAAATCGCCGTTACGGCAAGCAGCAAAGAAACTTTTTTCATTTTTATTTCGGTTTCTCCTTCAATTCAAGGGTTTGAGGTAAATATACCGCGCCGCCTTAAAGCTTATCTGCGCGGTTTTTCCGCCCGCCTCGAGCGTCAGCGGCCCTTCGTAAGGCGCGACGGAAAGCAGGGTTACGGTCACCGTTTCGAGAAGCCTTAGCCCCGATTCGGTCAAATAGTCGAGAAATTGTTTGTCTTGGTTAGAAACGCGCATAATGACGGCCTTTTGTCCCGCAGCGAGGTCGCGCAAATTAATAAGCGCGGGACGCTCCTGCGTTCCCGATTGCTCGATAATCCCGCCGTGCGGGCAAAACGTGGGGTGCCCGAGGTATTCGTCCAGCCTTTCGTATACGGCGTCGGTGGTCATGTGCTCCAAAAGCTCCGCCTGTTCGTGAACCTCCCCCCACGAAAAATTCAGGTGCTTTACAAGAAAAACCTCCCAAAGCCTGTGTTTTTTTACGAGCGTCTTTGCTTTTAAAAGCCCTTGCGCGGTGAAAACGATGCCTTTATGCTCGTCGGCGGTTACAAGCCCTTCGTCTAAAAGCTTTTTGAGCATTTCCGAAACCGACGCCGCCGAAATATCGAGCCGCTCGGCGACAGCCTTGTTGTTCACAGCCCCGCCGTCCTCCAAAATGCCGTAGATGGCCTTGATATAATCTTCCTTGTTTACGGTCATGTCCCCCCTCCGAAACTTGTTAGGTAGCCCTAACATTATTATTAATATATGCCTAAGCAAAAAAATCTGCCACCCCTTCGCAGCCGAATTTTTTTTATTTTTATATTAAAGGTTTTTTAAAATCAAACATCTTAGCCTTTAACTATTAGTAAATTATTAATAGAAAAAGAGAATTTGAAATTGCTTTCAAAACGCTCCTTCATGGATCAAAATAAAAAAAACGGCCGTTACGGCCGTTTTTTAAACGTTGAGTTTTAGCCCGAATAAGCTTCCAGCATCCAAATGAGCTTTTCGTATTCGCCGATGTAGCCGATAAACAGGTCTTCGGTTGCGGCGTCGCCCGATTCCGCCGCCAGCGCGCGGGCTTCGTTGCTTGACTTCAAAAGCGCTTTAACGTCGCCCAGCAAAATCTTGACGGCCTCGTCTCCCGAAATTTTTGCGTCGTTAAGCTCGTCGAGCGTTGCGGTTGCAAGCGCTTTTTTCATGCTTGCGACGGGTTTTCCGCCCAAGGCGAGTATTCTTTCGGCGACGTCGTCAAGCGTTGTCGCCGCTGATTCGTACAGTTCTTCAAATTTGGCGTGCAAAGTAAAGAAAGCCTTGCCCGAAACATACCAGTGCAGGTTGTGGAGCTTTACGTAAAAAATTTGCTGGTCGGCTAAAAATTCGTTCATTTTGTCGATAAGTTTCATTTTTTTATTCTCCTTTTTTTATTTTTAACGCGGTTATGCCGTGCGTTTTTATTAAATTAATTATACCATACAATTTTGTTTTTGCCAAATATTTACAACTCCGGTATAATTTTTGATATTCTCAAATGCGGCAAAGCGCACGTTCGGCAAACGCCTCCCGTCGCGCTGATTTTTTTTCGAATTAATACAAAAAAATCCGTTCGCACCGACAAAAGTTAAAAAGAACCGCCAAGCGGTTCGGAACGCTTGACGGATTATATACTGAGGTTATAATTAATATAACGTTGTTTAGGGAAGTTGCCGCACGGCTTTTGAGGAAATCCTTTGAAGCCCGCACGGTGATTTATTTGGCGCCGTACTACACCCGACGAAAATTCAAAAAGACTTTCCCGCCGGATATAAATAAGTTTAATCATAACAAGCAGATAAATCAAACGGTTATAAAAAAGGAAAATTAAGGAGAGAAAAAATGGCTTTGACATCTATCAAAAGTATTTTCGCGCGCGAGATTCTCGACTCTCGCGGCAATCCC
>DAITPX010000042.1:5788-9948 GCA_036833365.1 Clostridia bacterium
GCTGTCGTCCTGGAAGGCGGGGCGAAAGGCGTCGCGGCCGTGCCTTCGGGCGCGTCCACGGGCATATTCGAGGCAATCGAGCTTCGCGACGGCGACAAGTCCCGCTATTTGGGCAAAGGCGTTTTGAAAGCGGTAAAAAACGTTAACACGGAGGTTTTTTCGGCGATGAAAGGCCGTGATGCCGCCGCTTATGCCGAAAACGACGAAATTATGATAAAGCTCGACGGCACGGCCAACAAAGCGCGTTTGGGCGCCAACGCCATACTGTCGGTTTCGCTTGCGGCTGCAAAAGCCGCGGCGGCAAGCCAAAACCTGCCGCTTTACAAGTTTCTGTCGGGCAACGCCAACGGCCTGCCCGTGCCTATGTGCAACGTCATTAACGGCGGCGCCCACGCGTCCAACACCCTCGACGTTCAGGAATTTATGATTATGCCTGCTGGCGCGCCTAATTTTACCGAAGGCATCAGATGGGCGGCTGAGGTTTTTCACCATCTTAACAAGGCGCTTAAAAAACGCAATATGTCCGTAGCGGTCGGCGACGAGGGGGGATACGCTCCCGACCTCGGCTCCGACGACCAGGCGCTCGAGCTTTTGATTGAAGCAATCGAAAATGCGGGCTACAAGGCGGGCAAGGACATTTATATCGCGCTCGACGCCGCGGTCAGCGAGTGGTACACCGACAAGGGCGACTATTTCCTGCCCAAAAAGAAAATCAGCCTCACCCGCGCCGAGCTGGTGGACTATTGGGCAAAGCTCGCCGCCAAATACCCAATCATTTCACTTGAGGACGGCATGGCCGAGGACGACTGGGAGGGCTGGCGCGCTCTCACCGAAAAACTGGGCAAAAAAGTCCAGCTTGTCGGCGACGACCTGTTTGTGACCAACACCGAAAGGCTGCGCCGAGGCATAGACTCTCAAGCGGCAAACGCGGTTCTGATTAAGCCCAACCAGATAGGCACGCTCACCGAAACGATAAACGCGATTAAAATGGCTGACAAAGCGGGCTACGCTTCGGTCATATCGCACCGCTCGGGCGAAACCGAGGACACCGTCATAGCCGACCTTGCCGTTGGTTTAAGCGTAACCCAAATCAAAACGGGTTCGTTGTCACGCAGCGAGCGCACGGCGAAATACAACCGCCTGCTTTATATCGAATACGAGCTGGGCAAAAAGGCTGTCTATCCAGGTAAAAAAGCTTTCCGTTTTTAATTTAAACGTCAAATCCGCTCAATAAAATTAAATAAAAACGGCCGTACTTAAAACGGTCGTTTTTTTATTTATATAAAATATAGACAAAGCCAAAAATTGCAATCAAGCCGCTCCGGACTCGAAAATTCAGAAATTAAGAATTTTTCGTTCCGCTCGCCGCTTCCAATATTATCACGTTATTTTTCAGCCGTTCGTTGTCGGGTGAATACGCCAGCGCTTTTTTGGCGTGGAACAGCGCCTCGCCAGGCATATTCATGTTATATGCCGCGAAGGAGCACAAATCGTCGGGCGTGTGGTCCCACGCGTAACCCATATTGACGAACGTTTTGGATTTTTTGCCTATCGCCAAGGCCTCTTTTGCCAAGAAGTACGCCGTCGGCCAGTCCTTAAGCCCGCAGCATATTTTGGAAAACTCAATCAGCGGGTCGCGCAAATGCGGCGCCTCCGCGGCGGCTTTCCAGTACCAAACGTACGCTTTTGCCGTTTGGCGCATTTCAAAAAAACATTTGGCAATCCAGCGCATAGCGGCCGAGCGTTCCTCGTTCCATGTCGCGCTCGGCAGGCCGAGGTATTCCGTCAAAACCGAAACGCATTTCTCCCATTCGCCCTTGTACATATATTCCCGCCCGAGGTAGTACCGCATACGCTCGTTTTGCGGCTCCTCCGCCACGGCAAGCAGGAGCAGCGGCAGGTACGAGCCCCGCGACTTTGCGGTGTCGGGGTAGTGGTTAAGCGTCATGCCATCGATATAAACTATTTCCAAAGGCAATTTTCCTTCATAAAAAACATATTCGTGCACGGGGCATTTCCAGCAAAAGCCTTTCCGCTCGTGCACCTTAAAATAATAAAACTGCACATCGGGGGTTCCGTCCGGCTTAAGGCTCCAGTTGTAAACGTATCTGCCCGTTTTTGCCACGGGCCCCGGGTATTTCGGCTTAAAACTCAGCCACGTTTTTTCAAGATTTTTCCGCCAGCCCGCCTCGAACAGCTCGTCGAGGTCGGTGCAGACGCAAACGTCGGCGTCCTCCGGCACGTGCGAGAGCGAAACGTTGCGCGCGCGGTCGAACCTCCAAGGTGTGATTTTTTCCTCAAACACCAAGGCGCCCCTTTCGCGTAGCCTTTCGACGGTTCCGTCGTCGGAGCCGGTGTCCGTCACGACGACCAAATCCGCCTCGCTCATGGAGTCCATCCATTTGTCCACAAATTTTTCCTCGTTTTTGCAAATAGCGTAAACGCAGATTTTAAGTTTTTTCATTTTTTGCCGCCCCGATTTCGTTTTCTATCAAAGTTAAATTAGACCTGAGCCTTTCATCGCCCGGATTTAGTCTAAGCGCTTCCGCGGCGAAAACCCTCGCCTCGGCGGGCAATCCCAAGCGGTGCGCGCTTATCGCGCCGAGATCGTATACCTGATATCCCCAGCTTTGCGGCTCGGACAGATAAGTCCCGCCGTATGCAAAAATACCCAGCGCTTTTTTGACCGCCGCGTAAACCATGGGCCAGTTTTCCCGCCCGTAGCCGTGCCAAGCGAGCGCGAGGTAGGGCTCACGCACGCGCGGGCATTCGGCGACAGCCCTGAAAAGCCATTTTCTCGCCTCGGCAAAATTCCTCTGAGCTTCGAAGCACCGCGCGATAAAGCGCATCGACGCGCTCCGTTCCTCATCCCATTTCGCTGTGGGCAGTTCCAGATGGCGCTTGAGCGTTTCGACGCACTTGTCGTACATGCCATAGTAAAAATATTCCCGCCCCAGCCAAAACGCCGCCCTGTCGTCGAGGGGGTTTTCTTGTACGGAAAGCTCCAAAAGGGGCAGGTATTGCGCGCGGGGTTTATCGGGGTCGGGGTAGTGGTTGAGGACGAGTCCCTCGACGAATACCGTTTTGTCCTCGTCGTCCCCGAAGTATTCCAAAACTTCATGCACGGGCCTAACCCACCTAAAGCCGTGTCGGCGGTGGATTTTTTCCATAAAAAACCGTTTGTTCGGCGACCCGTCGGCGTTAAAGCTCCATGTGAAAAGGTATTTCGCACGGGTGTATTCTTTTTTCCACGCGGCCTCGAGTTTTTGCCGCCAGCCCGCCACGAAAACCTCGTCCAAATCGTTTGACACGCAAATGTCGGTGTCGGGCGGCAGGTGTTCAAGCGCCTTGTTGCGCGCGGCGTCGAACCGCCAAGGCGAAATTTTTTCCTCAAACACCAAGGCGCCCCTTTCGCGGAGCCTTTCGACGGTATTGTCGGTGGAGCCCGTGTCGGTCACGACCACCAAATCCGCCTCCGACACCGAGTCCATCCAGCGGTCGACAAATTTCTCCTCGTTTTTGCTTATGGCGTAAACGCAGATTTTATAAGAACTCAATTTTATTTCTCCCGGTTTTCGTATTGCGCCCGTTTATATATTACTATGATTTTTTCTTCCGGCGCGTTAGCCCGCGGTTTATAAAAGGCCTGTTTAACGCAGATAATAAATGAAAGGCAAATTCCGTTTTACCCCACGAAAACTAAAGTTCGGGGAAATTATTTTTGCGGCAAATGCGGCTAACAAATTGGGAGGCAACGGTTGGGTTTTATCAAAAAAAATTCATTATATATCCACAGATTGTTCTGCGGCTTCACGGGCGCCGTCGTCGATATCCTCGTGCCCGTTTATGTTTATGCTTCGAGCGGCAGCGTCCTTTACGCGTTAGTTTTTCTGTTGGCGAAATATTTTTTTACCGCATTTACTTTATTTCTGACCAAAAATTTCATCGACAAAAATCCCGTCCGTTTTGTCGCCATTCATATAGTATTGCTGCTTTTTGCGAATTTGTCGCTGCTGTTTTTGGAAATCAACCTATCGGGCATTTTCCTTTCAGCGGTTTTGTTCGGCTCCTCCGAAATTTTTTACACCGCCGCGCTCAACGTCATTTTCGCCGTCCGAATTAAAAACAATCTCGCTTCCGTCCTCCAAATCCCGTTTTCC
>DAITPX010000043.1:0-823 GCA_036833365.1 Clostridia bacterium
AAGCAGACGTTTGGCTTGCCGTTTTCCTTCACCGTCGTGACGGCGAAAAGCGGCGACGGAATCCCGCAGGCGTACTCGAAATGAGAAAACACATCATATTGCCCTTTCCAGTATTCGGCAAAGTTTGCAGGCCTTTCGGCGCCCAGTTCGATTTTCATATTTTTTACCTACCCTTTTATAAATTTTTCGATTTTGTTTCGGTTTACGCTCGGGTTCAGGCTAAGCACCCTTTCGGCGATTTTTTCAACGGCCTCTTTTTTGTCCAGCTCGGCGGCTTTTAGGTAAACCTCTTCGCCAAAAAAACTTTCGACTGTGCAAAACACCGTCGACGGCCAGCCGTATTCCTCGCCTTGAAAGGAAATCTTGCGTCTGCTACCGCGCATGGTCAGGTACATTTTCATCTGAAGCTCGGTAAGCGCGCTTTCAAAACAGGCTTTTTCGCCCTTGCCGAAGCCCGCGGTACGTTTAATCTCGTAAAGAGGCAAGGCGCCGTTTTCGGCGACCGCGCCGTAAATCCGTTTGGCGCAAACGCTGATCCCGCCGCTCTCGTATTCGTCGTCGAAGCTCTCCGCTCTGCGCGCAGCTAGAAAATAAGGGTACCATTCTTTGGTTATAAAGCCGCTTTTTTTGAAGAAAACTTTGGCGTAAGCTATATCGTCGCGCTCGTTCAATACGCGCATGCGCCATTCCCACGGGTCGGTTTCGGGGTCGCCCGTATGCCAGCGGGCGTTTTGCTCCGCGTCCGTTCCGTCGTAGTCATAAGCGCACAGCGCGAAAATCCCGTCCGCGTTGCTGCCGCCCTCGCGATCGGGCGCACATACGA
>DAITPX010000043.1:833-9654 GCA_036833365.1 Clostridia bacterium
TGAAAAACCCGCTTTCAACAGCGCGCGCACGAATTCGCCGTAGGTTTTTATATTGCCAAATTCCAAATCTGAGCCCTCCCTGTTTGCAAATTTTAATATGATAAAAAATTATTTTAAATATAATTATCCAATATGTTTCGGGCGCGGCGCTTAATTTCATCGGCAACATCTGCGGGTTCGAGCACTTTCGCCCTGCCGCCAAAACCCATCAGCCACGAAACGATAAAATCCTTGTTTGTAAAGCCCGTTTCAAGCAAAAGCTTTCCGCACGGCGTTTGAGCGTAGCAGCCAAGCCCGTACGCTTCGACAAGCAGATATCTTGCCGACGGGTCAAACAGCGCCACGAGCTTTTTGTCGTCGGGAATGTGCGCGCCGAAATCAAGCTTTTCCGGAGGTATTTCGCGCGGGGCGAACGTTTTGTCGGACAGCTTTAGCCTCCACAGCCTTTGCAGCTTGAACATCCGCCAGTCCTTTCGGTCGAGACAGTAGCCGAACAGGTACCACGCCGTCCATTGAAAAACTACAAAATATGGCTCGGCGCGGCGGGCGCTTTGGCCTTTTTCGTAATAGTAGTCGAATTCGACAATCCTTTGCTCCTTTACCGCCCTTTTGATAAGCTCGATTTTTTCAGTAAGGCTTCCCTTGTAGTGGGACGCCAAGTTGATAACGACGGGTTCTTTCAGTGAAATTACCGACTCCTTGTTGGCGGAAAGCTTGTCCAGGGTGCGCTCAATAACGGACTTTTCGAGCACGCTGCCCATGCCCCTGAGTGCTGCGACGACGGAAGCCAGCTCGTCGGCGGTCAGCACGCTTTTGTCCAATCGGAAGCCGTCGGCTATCGAAATGCCGCCTCCGCCCCCTTGGCGGGTGACGACGGGTATGCCCGCGCGGCAAAGCGCGTCGACGTCCCGCCCCACCGTGCGGCGCGAAACCTCAAATTTTGCCGCCAAATACGGCGCCGTGACGCTGCCGTTTCGGAGTAAAACGGTCAATACCCCCATCAGCCTGTCGATTTTCATTCCCGTTCCAGCTCCTTTTTGGCATACTTGGGGAGTTTGCCCAAAACCGTTGAATAAGAAAGGTCTATCATTTCGATTATCATTTCGGCGGGGAGGTTTTCGACGTTCACCGTGTTGAAATAAGGCTGCTGCACGGGCGGGCAATGGTATCCGCGCGCAACCGAATCGGGGTAAACGTTTCTGTAAAAACCGGCGGCCAAAACGTCGCAGTTGAACGTGGCTCTGGGCACCCCTTTAAGGGTAAAAACCTGCGCGAAAATGCGCGACGGGCCGCGGCTCGCCCTTACCTTGACTACCGCGACGCCCTCGCCGAAAGGATACTCCAAAAACGCGCCGTTTTTTGTGAGGCAGTAATCTATTATTTCGTCTTGCGTCAAAACTTTCATTTCAAAAGTAATTATAGCATACCGAACAGGACAACTGCATGTCTTGTTCGTTTTATTTTTCAAAATAAAAAACCGCATTTGATTTGCGGTTTTTGATAATTTTATATTGTCATTTGAACAAACGAAAAAACTCATATCGAGATATTCTCATATGTTCAGTCCTCGAATTTGAAGTAATTGAGGTGTTTTTCAATATCGAAACGCGTCCAAGGCTCGGTTTCGGGCGGATAGCACTGAAAAACCATCTTTTCCTTTGTCGTCGGGTGGTTGAACGCAAGCTCGTACGCCCAAAGCGCGAGGTTATGCCCTTTTGCCAAAATATCGCCGTGATAGCGCACGTCGCCGAACACGGGATTGTTGAGGCTGGCGAACTGCACGCGAATTTGGTGGCTCCTGCCCGTTTCGAGGCGGATTCTGACAAGCGAAATCGGCCCCAAGTCCTCCAAAACCTTGTATTCAAGCTCCGCCCTTTTCGCGCCGTCGGTGGCGCTGGTGGCCACGTAAACGTTGTTTGTCAAGGAATTTTTCTTTAGCCACGTCACCAAATTCCCACGTTTTTCCTTTGGGCAGCCGTTCAGTACGGCTAGGTATTTTTTGTCCGTTTCGTCGGTTTTTATGCTTTCGGCAAGCCTTGCCGCGCTTTTGCTGTTGCGAGCGAAAACCATCACCCCGCCCGTCGGCCTGTCCAGCCTGTGCACCAAGCCCAAAAACGCCTCGCCCGGCTTGTTGTACTTGCGCTTTATATAGTCTTTCAATAAATTCAATAGGTCTATGTCCTCCGACGAATCGGCCTGCGTGGGCATGTTCTGCGGCTTGACCACAACCAAAACCTGATTGTCGTCAAACAATACCGGCACGTCGTCCATAGTAAAAATCCTTGTCATAATCCCTCCCCCGTAAAAAATCCCGACGCCCCGCAAGGCAGAATAACGTCCTTTTCGTAGGTCGGCAGCCCCACCTCGTAAGCGTCGACGGCGCCCTTGCGCCTTAACGCCCGCGACAAAATGTTGCTCAAAACCTGCGGCTGAAGCCCCGTTGTGTAGCTGTTTATAAGCGCGAACAGCGGCTTGTCGGACAGCAGGCCTTCCGCGAGCGCTAAAAAGTCGAACAAATCTTTTTCGATTTTCCAAATTTCGCCGCCCGAGCCTCTGCCGTAGCTAGGCGGGTCCATAATAACGGCGTCGTATTTTTTCCCGCGCTTTATCTCGCGCTGAACAAATTTGCGGCAGTCGTCCACGATAAACCGCACCGGCGCGCCGGCAAGACCCGAAAGTCTGAGGTTTTCGCCGCAGACCTCCACCATATTTTTGGCGGCGTCGACGTGGCAAACGCTCGCCCCCGCGCTTGCGCAGGCGACGGTGGCCCCGCCGGTATAACCGAACAGGTTAAGCACGCTGACCGGCTTCGCTGAGTTTTTTATCAGGCTTATCATTTTCGACCAGTTCGCGGCCTGTTCGGGAAAAAGCCCCGTGTGCTTAAAGCCCATCGGCCTAACCGAAAAGGCCAGCTCGCGCCACCTTACAACCCAGCTTTCCGGCAGCTTTTTTTTGAACTCCCAGTGCCCCCCGCCCGTTTCGGAACGGCGGTAGCAAGCGTCGTACCCGTTTTCATCGGGCGGCTTAAGCCAATGCCAAATCACCTGCGGGTCGGGGCGCAGCAAGGTGTATTCCCCCCACCTTTCCAGTTTTTCGCCGTCGCCCGTAGCCAAAACGGCGTAATCCTTCCATTCCGTGTCGAAACGTATCATTTTTTGACTTCCATCGCAATTGTGACCTCGTAGCCGTTTATATCCCAGTTTTTGGTTTGCCCGCCCTCAAAGATAAGCGTCTCGGACAGGGTACTCTTTTTTATTTCTGCGGCGTATTTTTCAACGACGTTCATAAGCGCGGCGTCCGCGGTTATCCCCGCCTTGATGTGGTCGGTCACCTCGAAGCCTAGCTCCTTGCGCATAGTCTGCATTTTGGAAATCAGCTCCCTTACCAGCCCCAAATCCAAAAGGTCCTGCGTCAAAACGGTGTCCAGCGCCACGGTAAGCCCCTTGTCGGCGGCGGCGGAATAGCCCTCCTTGCTTTTGCTCGAAATTAACAGGTCGTCGGACGAAAACTCCACTTCCGTTCCGCCTAAAACCGTCTTGTGCGCACCTTTGCCCGCCTCTTCAATAACTTTTCGCGCGTCGCAACGGGCGAGGTAGTTTTTGATTTCGCCGATAAGCCTGCCGTACTTGGGCCCCAATGTTTTAAGCTGCGGCTTAAGCTCGTAGGTGATAAATTCTTCCGACTTGCCGCCGAAAGCCATCTCTTTTACGTTGAGCTCCTCCAGCGCGATTTCCGCGAGGTTTCCGGGCAAATCGTAGCCCTTGCCCGCGACGTACATTTTCGCCAAAGGCTGGCGGTTTTTGATATTGGACTGGTTGCGGCAGTTTCTGCCCAGCGCGACTATCGCCTCCACCTTTTCCATGCCGTCCTCTAGTTTTTTGTCTATCAGGCTTTGGTCGGAAACGGGGTAATCGCATAGGTGCACCGAAATCGGCGCGTCCTTATAAAAAGGCGCGACAAGGTTTTGGTAAATCTGCTCGGTAACAAACGGGACATAGGGCGCGGCGAGTTTAACGAGCGTAACCAAAACATGGTGCAGCGTGATGTACGCCGCCTGTTTGTCCGCCGTCCATTCCTTGCCCCAGTACCTTTCGCGGCAGCGCCTGACGTACCAGTTGGACAGCTCGTCGGTAAACTGCTCTATCGCGCGCGCGGTATCGGTTATTTCGTATTTTTCGAGCCCCTTATCCACAAGCTTGACCAGCGAATTGAGCTTTGACAAAACCCATTTGTCCATCATTGTCAGCTCGCAGCCGCTCAAATCGTATTTTGACGGGTCGAATTTGTCGATGTCCGCATACAGCACGAAAAACGCGTAGGTGTTCCAGAGCGTGCCCAAAAATTTACGCTGCGCCTCGGAAATCGCCTCGTCGTAAAACCTGCTGGGCAGCCATGGCTGCGAATTGGTATAAAAATACCAGCGCACCGCGTCGGCGCCCTGCTTATTGAGCGGCACCGACGGCGCGACGCCGTTGCCCTTGTGCTTGCTCATCTTTATGCCGTCCTTGTCGCCGACAAGACCCAAAACTATGCAGTTTTTAAAGCTCGCCGTGTCGAAAAGCAGAGTGGAAATAGCCAAAAGGTTGTAAAACCACCCGCGCGTCTGGTCGACCGCCTCGCTGATAAAGTCGGCGGGAAAACGCTGTTTGAATAGCTCCTTGTTTTCAAAGGGATAATGGTGCTGCGCGTAAGGCATGGAGCCGCTGTCGAACCAGCAGTCCATAACCTCGGGCGAACGGCGCATCGCCTTGCCGCAAGTCGGGCAGGGGAAAGTCACCGCGTCGATATACGGGCGGTGCAGCTCGATATTCGGGTCGCAGCCCGAAAGCTTCGACAATTCCTCGCGGCTGCCCACGACGTGGACGTGCCCGCACTCGCATTTCCAAAACGGCACCGGAGTGCCCCAGTAGCGTTCGCGCGAAATGCTCCAGTCGATTACGTTTTCCAAAAAGTTGCCCATGCGCCCGCTGCCAATCGAAGGGGGCATCCAGTTTATCGTTTTGTTGATTTCGACAAGCCTGTCGCGCACTTCGGTCATTTTTATAAACCACGACTTTCTCGCGTAATAAAGGAGAGGCGTGTCGCAGCGCCAACAGTACGGGTAGCTGTGCTCGAACATTATTTCCTTAAACAGCAGCCCGCTCTTATTAAGGTCGAAAATTATCGACTTGTCCGCGTCCTTGCAGAACACCCCCGCGTAGGGCTTGGCTTCAGGCTTGAAGCGCCCCCTGTCGTCCACCATCTGCGAAAAAGGCAGCCCGTATTTTTTTCCGACTTTTGCGTCGTCCTCGCCGAAAGCGGGGGCGATGTGAACTATACCCGTACCTTCGGAAAGCGTAACGTATTCGTCGTTTGTAACGTAATAGCCGTTTTTTTCTTTTTGAAAGCCGAACAACGGCTTGTATGGCATTTTTTCGTATTCTTTGCCCTTTTTGACGCCGATTAGCTCATATTCCTCAAAATGCTTCGAAACCAATTCCTTTGCCAGAATGTAATAATTTTCACCGCTTTTGATTTTTACGTATTCGTACTCTGGGTGCATGCAAAGCGCCGTATTGCTGGGAAGCGTCCACGGCGTCGTCGTCCACGCCAAAAAATAGGTGTTCGGCTCGTCGGGCTTGGCAAACTTGACGATGATGGATTTTTCCTTTACGTCCTTATACCCCTGCGCGACCTCGTGCGAGGAAAGCGCCGTCCCGCAACGCGGGCAATAGGGCACTATTTTGAAACCCTCGTAAATAAGCCCTTTTTCGTGGATTTGTTTGAGCGCCCACCACTCCGACTCTATATAATCATTGTCGTAGGTGATGTAGGGGTTTTCCATGTCCGCCCAAAAACCGACCCTGTCCGAAAGCTCTTCCCATGCTTTTTTATATTTCCAAACGGATTTTTTACACTCTTTTATGAAAGCCTCTATGCCGAATTTTTCGATTTCCTGTTTGCCGTCTATGCCAAGCGATTTTTCCACCTCGACCTCGACGGGCAGCCCGTGCGTGTCCCAGCCCGCCTTGCGCAGCACCGAATAGCCCTTCATCACCCTATAACGAGGGATAAGGTCTTTTATTGAGCGCGTCAAAACGTGCCCCAGGTGCGGCTCGCCGTTAGCGGTCGGCGGGCCGTCGTAAAACGTAAAATTCTTTTTACTTTTGGCGCTTTTTTCCACCGATTTCTTGAAGATTTGGTTTTTCTTCCAAAACTCCAAAACCTCAAGCTCTCTCGGAACGAAATTCATGCCCGTATCTACTTTTTTGTACATCGCTGTCACCCTCGCGTTATATATTTTTTCCTTTTTCTTTCGAATAAACCTACGATTTTAGTATAAAAAAACCGCCGTTTGAAAAAACGACGGGCAAACCCTGCATTAAAGACCATTTCAAACAAGCCGCTTTTGCTTTTTAAGACAAAAAAGGCGTTCCGTTTTAACGGCCGGAACCCGTGCGGGCTTAACGGCAAAACTTTAGACCCGCCTGCTCGCCAAGTGATAACATTTCGGAAGGTTTGCGCGCTTTCACCGCCGCGCGCTCTCTGACAAACCTTTTTTGCCTAATCTGCCTTGTCTTGACTGATGGCGCATTTCCATTATTTAACTGGTATTTTAACAACGTTTCGTTTTTTTGTAAAGCGTTTAGCGGCGTGAGCCGCCGTGTTTTCTCGCGGGAACGGCTTAAATTTTGCCTAACCGGGCAAAAATCCGTTGCTTTTGTCCGCGGCCTCCAGCGTCCTTAACTGATAAGTTTTGTAACCCTCCGATACAAAGGGGTCGGAACGGAATATTTTATCGGCCTCTTCCATCGAAGGCGCTCTGACGACAACCATACCGCCGCCGTAATCTGAAAAAGGACCACAAAGAACAAGGCTCCCCGCGTCGTCCAGTTTTTTCAGATGCCCGACGTGCCTTTCGACAACGCCCCCGTCGAGGGGTTTTTTATTTTCCATAAGCATGACAAACAGGTATTTCTTCATTTTTTCACACCTTCTTTTATAAAGCGCTCCTAATTATCAACGCAAAACATTGATTCGCCAAACGCGAAAAAAACTTGTTTTATATTATTAAAGGCGGAATTTTATCCGCCCGTAATTTGCTATGACTGTGCATCCATTGTTGACTAAAACATGCCGGACAGGTATCAAAGTAGGCGGCTCCCCCAAAGTTTCCTCGTGGCACACAACGAAATCTGCTTAATGCTGCTGCTTCCGCCCTGACATGGTTCACAGCGCGCCGTTGCACAAGACCTTGATATCAACACTCCTTGCTTTGTCCACGCTTCCCACACGTCAGCCGCCAATGGCATTCGGCCCTGCTGTAGTGGGTTGCAGGCTACAGGGCACCACTAGTTCCCCGCCTAGCACAGTGGTATGATTATACCCTAAAAATCCGCTTTTGACAACGTTTTTTATTCAGGCGTTACCAAAAACACATAAAAACCCTCAAATTCAACCAAATTGATACAAAAACTCAACCGACAAGTTACAAACTCTCCGTTTGGTGTATGGACTTTTGCCCTTTCCCCGCTTATAATAAAAGCGTAAAGAACATTAAGGAGGCAATTTATATGAATATCGGCGACAAAATAGCGGCTCTGCGCAAGCAAAACGGCATGACTCAGGAGGAACTGGCAAACCGCCTTTCGGTTACGCCGCAAGCGGTTTCAAAATGGGAAAACGGCGTCACAAGCCCCGACATTTCGCTTTTGGGCGCGATTGCCGCTCTCTTTCACATAACGACCGACGAGCTTTTGGGCCTCGCGGCGCCCAAGGCGTACCTTGCGGCGGACGGCGACATAAGCGCGCTGACCCTCAAAATACGCGTTATTTCGCACGAGGGCGACAAGGTCAACGTCAACCTGCCCCTTTCGGTAATCACCCTGATTTTGGAAAGCGGGACGAAGTTCGACTTCGCGGGCAACGACAAGCTGAAGGATATCGACTGGAAAGTAATCACCGAAGCGGTTAAAAACGGGGTGCGCGGCAAAATCGTGGACGTGGCGAGCGCGGACGGCGACGTTGTGGAAATCGTGGTAGAATAAGCATATGAAAATCGCGGTAAAATCGGAAGGGGCGAACATAAAGCTTTTTCTGCCCCTTTGGCTAATCAAAGCCGGGTTCCTTCAAAAAATCGCCTGTAAAAAAGACCCGTCGGGTACGCTTAAGAAGCTCCTGAATGACAGGGAACTGCTCAAAAAAATCTACAAAGAGCTGAAGAAACATAAGGGCATGGTGCTTGTGGAAGTCGTCAGCCCCGACGCGCTCGTAAAAATCACCGTATAACCTTTTCCCCTAAAGGCCGTAAAAAGGCGCAAGGTTTTCCTTGCGCCTTTTATATTTATTTCAAGCGTTTTAAATAAATTTCAAACAAGCTTGGCTATTTCTTTTTTAAGGCGGCTGATGATTTTCTTTTCCAGCCTCGAAATATACGACTGGGATATGCCCAAAAGGTCGGCGACCTCTTTTTGGGTTTTTTCCTTTCTGCCGTTTATGCCGAAGCGCAGGTAAACTATCTGCTGCTCTCGCTTGGATAGGTGCGAAATGCTTTCCATAAGCAGCTGCTTTTCCACCGCGCTTTCTATTTCGGCGTACACCATGTCGCCGTGAGTGCCCAAAATGTCCCCCAGCAAAAGTTCGTTCCCCTCCCCGTCCACGTTTAGCGGCTCGTCCAGCGAAACCTCGAGCTTGCGCCTGACGACCTTTCTCAGGTACATCAAAATTTCGTTTTCTATGCAGCGGCTCGCGTAGGTCGCGAGCTTGATTTTTTTCGCGGGCTCGAAGCTCCCCACCGCCTTGATAAGGCCTATCGTGCCGACGGAAACAAGGTCCTCGAGCT
>DAITPX010000044.1:0-9628 GCA_036833365.1 Clostridia bacterium
AAAAAGCGCGGCAGGGAAATTTTACAGGTGTGTGATTGCTTAATTCTACGGCGGGCGACAAAAGCGGAGCATTTTATCGTGGGTCGCTTTGCCAAATAAGAGTCGTGCGGACAAGTATTTATCTTTTTATAACTTCTGTTTTATTTCCTCTTTGCTTGTAGAATTTTTCGGTTCGATTTCGGGCCATTCGTCCTGATTTATTGTTTCGAATAAAATGTGCTGCGGTTTTTTAAATTTGTGCAAAAACTCCGGTTGAGCCGTTTTTAGGTAAGTGCCCGGGTTGTAACGATTGCAGCCGTTCCCAGAATAAAACAAATATCCTAAAAACATTAAAGCGTCCCCAAAAACCCAATGACATATATTAATTAACTAATAAGGAGGCTAATATGGCTGAAAAGGAAAAAGTATACGATGGGAAGATCAATGTGGGTATTGATCTTGGAAGTACCAACCTCCGAGTCTACGTCGAGGGCAGAGGCACGGTTTTTAAAGAGCCGTCTATAATCGCCGTCGATAAAGCGACCGGAAATGTGGTATCCGTAGGGTTTGATGCAGCACAGTTAGTTGACAAGGTACATGATAAGGTCGAAGTCAAAAGGCCGATAACGGGCGGCGTCATTACCGACCTCGATTTGATTCGCCAGATACTTGTCTTTACTGTCCAAAAAGTGTTTGCGTCAGGCTTTAACAACATCAACAGGCTGATGCTTTGCATGCCGACAGAAATTACCGAAACCGAGAAAGATGCGTTGGTAACACTAGGCAAAGAGCTCGGCGTCGACGACACCCGTATCGAGGAGGAAGTAAAAGCGTCGGCTATCGGCGGCGGAATTGACATCTACGTTCCGCAGGGACATTTTGTTGTCGATATCGGCGGCGGCACTACGGATTTCGGCGTATTGTCGCTAGGCGACGTGGTCGTTTCGAAATCTATCAAAATAGCCGGCGAATATTTCGACAGGCAAATTGCCCATCACATTAAGGACAAGTACAAACTCGAAGTAGGGCCTCAAACCGCCGAACATGTCAAAGTCACGTTGGCGTCGCTTGTGGGAGACTATCCCACCGACGAGGAAGACAAGGTGTTGACCGTTGAGGCGAAAGGCCGCGACATGGTTACCGGACTGCCGCGTAAAGTGACTATCGGAGCGGAAGAAGTCAGAGAAATTTTGCTCGAATGCTTCGAGCCGATAAGGTCAGCGCTGGTTTCCACGCTGGAAATAGTGCCGCCTGAACTTTCGGGGGATCTCTTGGATACCGGTTTGCTTATTACCGGCGGAGGAGCTTTAATTAAGGGCATCAAGGAATATTTTGAGGAAATTTCTACCCTGAAAGTAGCGGTGGCCGTTTCCCCTATAAACGCCGTTATCGACGGGACAAAGAAGTTGCTCAAGGTTAACAAGAGACATTACTTCGGCGATTATATTTAGGAGGGTACTATGGCAGAAGAAAAACTTAGATTAGGAATAGACCTGGGAACCGCCAACATGCTGGTTTTCCAGGAAAAGAAAGGTATTATATTCAACGAACCTTCCGTTATCGCCTTTGACCGCGAATCGGGTAAGGTGGTTGCCGCGGGAGCCGACGCGCACAAGATGATAGGCAAAACCCACGACAAAATCATAGTCATAAGGCCGCTGAGAAGCGGCGTTATCGGCGACATGCACGCCGCAAAAGAGTTGCTGAAATATGTTTTCAGCAAGGTCAGAATGCTCACCGAAAAACAGATGCATACCGCGTCCGTCGTGGTTTGCTGTCCTTCGGAGCTGACCAAAATCGAGCGCGACATAATTTCCGAGCTTATCCGCTCGCTTGGCGTCAAGGACGTTTTCGTTGAAGAAGAAGTCAAGGCAGGGGCGCTGGGCGCCAACGTAAACATCTTTAAGGCTCAGGGAATTATGGTAGTCGATATCGGCGGCGGCACGACTGACGTGGGCGTTTTGTCCTTCGGCGACGTCGTAAGCTCGCGCACTATAAGAAGAGCCGGCGACTTTATAGACGTCGAAATCGCAAAGCTTATCAAAAAATCCTACAAAGTCGAGATTGGCGAACAGACGAGCGAGCTTGCAAAAATTATGCTTGCAGACCTCCGCGATAACGCTCCTGTAATAGCCAACCGTTACGCAGGCCGCGACACGGTTGTGGGTGTCCCCAAATATATAGATATTTCGAGCGAGGATATCCGCAGCATCATAATACCCGTTTATGAAGAGATAGTGAAACTTGTGGCTAATGTGCTTAAGGAAACTTCTCCCGAATTGTCGGCCGATATTTTTGACAACGGCATTCTCCTTACGGGGGGTGGCGCTTTGATAAGAGGTGCCGACGAGTTTATAAGCAACCGCATCCAAATACCCGTGAGGGTGGCGGAGAACTGCCTCACGTGTGTTGCCGAGGGCGCTAAATTCCTGCTCAAAAACCGCGGCGACTATCTTGTTAATCCTTTGCAATTATAAGGGGAGGTTAATATGCTTAGTAATAAAAAACCAAACAATTTTAAAGCCATGGGGAAAAGAAAGGCCAAAATCGGTATGGATTTGGGCACTACTAACTTGCTGGTTTATGTCGACGGCGAGGGAATTATATTCAACGAGCCTTCGGTAATAGCAACGAACGTGGCGACCGGAGAAGTTTTGGCCATAGGATTCAATGCCGCAAAAATGGTAGGCAGGCAGCACCGCGGCATCAGAGTGGTAAGCCCTCTCCAGCAAGGCGTCGTATCCGACCTGGACGCGGCGATGCTCCTTATCGAATTCGCTTTGAGAAAAGCCGAGAATACCGATATAGATTTGGCAAAATCCACGGCGTTGATTTGCACGCCCAGTGAAGTAACACAAATCGAAAGAGACGCGATGATATCTCTTGCGAACAGAATCGGCGTACCCGACGTTTTTATCGAGGAAGAAATCAAAGCCGGCGCAATCGGCGGCGGAATCGATATGTACAGCTCGCGCGGTTCGATGGTTATTGATATCGGCGGCGGCACGACGGACATAGGCGTGCTTTCGCTCGGCGACATAGTGGTAAGCGAATCGGTGCGTATCGCGGGCAATTATTTCGACAACGCGATTATGAACCACATTCAATATAACCACGGGTTGTTGGTAGGAAAGCAAACGGCGAAACGCGTAAAAGAGGAAATATGCTCGCTGAGAGAAAATTTTGTCGAAGAAAAAACCACATACGCCAACGGCCGCGACTCGCTTACCGGTTTTCCGAGGCAGATAATTTTGACTCAGTCGGAAATCCGCGATGTTGTCGAACCGTTTTTCCATTCGATAACCAACTCCGTTTTGAAAGCCCTGCAAAGGACCCCGCCCGAACTTTCGGCCGATATTATCGAAAGAGGCATTATGCTTAACGGCGGCGGCGCGCTTATAGACGGCGTAGACGAATTTTTCACAAGGCAAATCGGGCTCAAGACATTTGTTTCGCCCAATCCGCTTACAGCAATCGTAGCGGGGACAAGAGTTCTGCTTCAAAACCGCGGAAGTTATCTGGTCAACCCCAACGAATAACCGATTTGAAAAAAAGCAAATTTTTAAAACCTTCCGAAAATTTCGGAAGGTTTTAAATTTTGGGCCGTAAATCCGCGCTAAAGCAGTTTTAAAAATTGAAATGGTTTTTCCTTTTAAATGTGATAAAATATAAGGTGATGGAGGGAGTACTGATGAAAAATAAAGTTAAGAAAATTATTTTATGGGTTGTGTTGGCGGTGGTTTTGCTGCCTGTGCTGGCTTTTGCGGTGACTGAATTTTGGTACTTGCCGCATTACTGGGTAAACAAACGCGTTTTGGATTTCGGAGAGGCAAACGAAAGCGAAATAAGAGTAATGAGCGCAAACGTAAGGTGCTGGGCACCCGACGACCTGGGCAAAAGAAGCTGGTTTTTCAGGGCGGATTTGATAGCGCAAAATATCGAAAAGACAAGCCCCGACATAATCGGCTTTCAGGAAGTCACATGGCTGCATTACGGCTATCTAACCGACATAATGCCGGAATTTGACAGCGTTATCGAGTACCGCGACGATTTTGTGCTGAGCGAAGGCTGCCCGATTTTTTACCGCAGAGACAAGTTCGACCTTGTAGACAAAGGCAGCTTTTGGCTTTCGGAGACGCCTGAAAAGATGAGCAAGGACTGGGGAAGCGCGTGTTATAGGATTTGCAGCTACGTTATTTTGAAGGAAAAAACAAGCGGAAAGGAATTGATTGTGTTCAACACGCACTTAGACCACGTTTCGGACGAAGCGAGAATCAAGGGAATTGAGGTTGTTCTGGATAAGCAGGCTGAATTCGGCGGCATGCCCATGCTGCTTATGGGGGACTTAAACGCGGCCCCGGGCAGCGTTACCTACAACAGCGCGGCGGAAAATTTCTGGGACGCTTGCAAGATTGCCGACGACAGCATTGACGGCGCGACTTATCAGAACTGGGGGGCTAAACTCGACAACCCGCGTATCGACTATATAATGGTTTCGAAAACGGGAATAAGCGTCAAAACCTATAAGGTTTTGACGGATACTTACGACGGTATTTATCCGAGTGACCATTTTCCGATTTACGCGGATATTGTTTTGACGGAAGAATAATTAAAACGGAGGAAGAATGGAGAAAAAAGTTTTCGATTTGTGGGCGGACGGCTACGACAGGGATGTGGACGTTACCGACGACAAGGGCTTGTACCCTTTTGCGGGGTACAAAAAACTGCTTAATTATGTTTACAATCGGGTTTTGCAAAAAAAGGGCGCGAAGGTGCTGGACATCGGGTTTGGCACGGGCGTTTTGACGGCCAAGCTCTATGATGCCGGCTGTTTAATCACGGGATTGGATTTTTCGGGCAGGATGATAGAAATAGCAAGAAGCAAAATGCCGTCGGCCAGGCTAATCGAATGGTATTTTGCCCAAGGATTGCCCGAGGAATTAAAAGGCGAACGGTTCGACTTTGTAACAAGCACCTATGCGCTGCACCATATCGACGACGGGAAGAAGGCGGAATTGATTGGCTCGCTTTTGCCGCGGCTTAAAAGGGAGGGAAAAATTTTGATAGGGGACGTTTCCTTCGAGACTAGGGATGACCTGATACAATGCAAAAACGAATGCGGCAAATATTGGGACGGCGAGGAATTTTATTTCGTCGCGGAAGAAATGATAGCAGCCTTGGCAAAATACGAGTGTTCTTACGAAAAAATATCGCATTGCGCGGGCGTTTTGATAGTAGAAAATGAATAACTATTTTACCGCTTAGGAATTTATATTTAAAAAGAAAAACACCGTGCTTTTAACGGTGTTTTTTATATTCTATTTAGCAGGAATTTATTTCGGCAGCGGTGGCAAGCAAATTTAGTCCGTAGGAAAAAGTGTAAAAGTTGCGGAAATTAACCGATACAAATTTCGCTGTGCGCGGGGCAGGTGATTTTTGCCGAATAAAACGCGCCGAGAAGCCGGACCATGCTTTCGTAGTCGCGGCTGCCCATGGTTTCCATCGCGGAGTGCATTGCGAGCTGGGCAAGACCGATGTCCACGCTTCTTATGGAAAGTTGCGTGGAGCTTATCGCCCCCAGCGTGCCGCCACAGGGCATATCCGCGCGCATGAAAAAGTCCTGCGTAGGGACGCCGTTTTTGTCGGCAAGCATTTTTATAACCGACGACGAAAAAGCGTCGGTGGTGTAGTTTTGGTTGGCGTGGTGCTTGATAACCACACCGCCGTTGAGCGTGACGACGTTGGTCGGGTCGCTCATTTCGGGGTGGTTGGGATGGACGGCGTGGGCATTGTCGCAGGACACCATAAAGCTGTTTGACTGCAAAATGTCCTTGTCGATGCCCAAAGACTTTGAAATGCGGCTTACGGCGCGTTTCAGAAAGGCGCCGCCCGCCCCCTGCTTTGTGGCGCTGCCCACTTCCTCGTTGTCGGCGAGGAAAGCGAGAGCGATATTTTTCGGATTGGCGTTCACAAGCGAGGCGATGCTGGAAAACGCGCTGGTGAGGTTGTCGATACGCGGCGCGACGATAAACTCGTTGTCGAAGCCCGCGAAAAATGGCTCCTCGGCGTTTGTCAAAAACAGGTCGTAGTCGAGGATTTTGCCGCCGTCCGCTTCCGCGAGGCTAAGCGAAAAATCCTTGTCCTGCGAAACCAGCGGTTGCAGGTCGGTTTGAGGGTTGAGGATCAATCCCTTTATGTTTACCTCGCGGTTGAAGTGGACCGCGACGGAAGGGATTATCACCTTGCGTTCGTCATAAACAAGCTTTGAAATAAGCCTGCCGTTTTTTTCTAAAATAACCCTTCCCGCTATTCTTAAGGGTATGTCCAGCCAGCTGTAATTGAGCCCGCCGCCGTAACGTTCGACGTTGAGCTTGACATAAACGCCCTGTTTGATTATGGGATTGAACTTGAGTTTAAGGGCGGGCGAATCGGTGTGCGAGGCGACGATATTGAGCCCCTCGGGGTCGCTGCCGACGCAAAAAGCGATAAGCGCCGAGCCGTCCTTTATTACGTAATATTTGCCTCCCTTGGCGACGTTCCATTTTTCGCTTTCGTTCAGGCGGACAAAACCGTGCTGTTCCAGCATATTTTTGGCGTTTTCCACCGCATGGTAGGCGGTTGGCGAGTTTTTAAGCTGTGACATAAGTTGAGCGTTCATAAAATAATCCCCCTAAAAAATAAATTGTTTTCAAAATAAATAATACATTAATTTTCGGCATTGTTCAAGCGGATTTAGGATAAAAAACCCGAGCCGTTTTTGAATGTTAAAGCAAGTAATTTTTAAACGGGTAAGAGCGCGGCAAATTCCGTTAAGAAAGAGGCTAAGGTAATTGGCAAAAAACCGGAAAAACGCCGCCCGCGTTTGACTTTTTCGGGTCGATATTGTAATATAAACAAAACGAAGCGTAGCTTTCCGGCGGAATAATCTATCAAATAAAGAGATTTCAAAATATAAACGAAAAAAGTAAGGGCGAGGTGATTTATGAGAGCGAAAAAATTTGCCGCGGCGGCGCTGATATTAATTTTGGCACTCGCAATAACGGGGTGCAGCAGCGCGGAGGCCGTTTATGACGACGACGAAAGCATAGCGGGCCCGTTTTCGACGCGTATAGCCACGCGTTACGCGCAAAACTACTTGGTGCAGTTCGGCGACGTGACGATTCACGCGCAGGCGGAGTATTTCAGCGGCGTGAGTAAAATGTGCGACATAGAGCTTACGGACGAAACTTATTTCGGGCTGGACCTGACGGTAATAAGCGGGAAATTCAAAATCGTACTGGTCAAAGACGGCGCGGTCACGGTGCTTTTTGAAAACGACGACACCTTGCTTGTGGAATTGTCGACGCTTGCTTCCGGCGAGTACGAGCTCAAATTTGTGGGGCAGCAGGCTAAGTTCGAATTGGATATGGCGATTCTTCAGCGGCAGCCTTAATATTTTTATTTGAACGCTCATAATTAAATTACTTAACGGAAAAATGCGGATATAAAACATAAATCCACTTCGGAAATCCTTCGCCTTTGACAATGGGAGCGCAAGACTCTGAATAATCTAAAAAAACAAACAGACGTTAAAATCAACGTCTGTTTGTTTATTTTAATGAATTAGGAAACAAAAGGCCGCCTATGTGGTTGAGGTGCGGGCGTGGTTTGTTACAGGCAACCTCAGGATTGTTTTATAAATTCGTTTTTATCAAACTTGCCAAATCTATAAATAGCACAATACCTGCAAACTGCTTAACCCTATTCTTTCGGTTCGAGATTGTGCCTCAGTTCCCCGATTTTTTGCAAAACAGTCGGGGCGGCGTTTTCCAGCGGCGTTTTGAGCGAAAAGCTTTTGTCGCGGGCGGTGATTTCGACGATGTTGTCCTTGAGATTGCGCGGGCTTACTACAACTCTGACGGGCACGCCCAAAAGGTCGGCGTCGGAGAATATAACCCCTGCGCTCAGCGGGCGGTCGTCGTAGATGACTTCAATTCCCTGGCTTTGCAATTGTTGATAAAGCTTGTCGGCATATTCCTTTACGCTTTTTTCGTCGCTCCTTAGTGCGCAGATGTGCGCCTGCCACGGGGCGATGGAAATCGGCCAGACAGGCCCGAATTCGTCGTGGCGGGCTTCGCATACCGACGCGGCTAGGCGCCCGACGCCTATGCCGTAGCAACCCATAATGGGGTGCTGCTCCTTCCCGTCCTTGTCGAGATAGGTCATCTGCATCGATTTCGTATATTTTGTGCCGAGCTGGAAAATGTTGCCCACTTCTATGCCGCGCGAAACCTTGACGGTTTTTTTGCCGCATTTTGGGCAGACGCCGCCGTCGACGATTTTTGCATAGTCGCGGTATTCTACGGCGCCGTAGTCGCGCCCGATATCAAAGCCTGTATAATGACAGTCGGGCTTGTTTGCGCCGCATACCATATTGTTGGCGTTTTTTAGCGAACGGTCGAAAAGCAACGTGTGTTTTTTGTCAAGCCCTATCGGCCCGATAAAACCCGCAACTATGCCGCTTTCGGGGGTTATATCGGCGGGATGGATTTCGCAGCCGAGATAATTTGAAATTTTGGTTTCGTTGGCGTCGAGGTCGCCGCGGATAAATAGCACCACATATTCGTCGTTGTGATTTTTTTGGTATACCACAGCTTTTGTGGTTTTGGTTACGGGTACTTTTAAGAAAGCGGCCACGTCCTCGATTGTCTTGGCTTCGGGGGTCTTGATAAGCTGCATTTTTTGGGCGGCGGGGTCTTTCTCATTAACGGTTATACATTCCGCCGCTTCCATGTTTGCGCGGTAGTCACAGTTTTGGCAGACGGCTACCGTGTCCTCGCCCACAGGCGTCATAAGGATATACTCGTGTGAAATGCTGCCGCCCATAATGCCCGAATCGGACTGGACGGTCACTACCTCGGGAATGCCGACGCGCGCGAAAATGCGGTTGTAGGCATCGAAGCATTTTTTGTAATAGCTTTCCAAATCCCCCTGCGAGGTATGGAAGGAGTAAGCGTCCTTCATTGTAAATTCGCGGGTGCGGATAAGCCCGCCGCGTGGGCGCGCTTCGTCGCGGAATTTTGTTTGTATCTGGTAAATCATAAAGGGATATTTGGCGTAAGTCTGGCCGTATTCGCGCACCAGTTGGACGGCCGCCTCCTCATGGGTCATGCCCAAAACAAGCGACGCGCCGCCGCGGTCGGTAAGACGGGCCATTTCGCCGCCGATGCTGTCGAAGCGTCCCGACATCTGCCAAAGCGACGCGGGCATAACGACGGGGAAAAGCACTTCCTGTCCGTCGATGCGGTTCATTTCCTCACGGATAATCTGCTTGATTTTTTCCGTAATCCTTTGCAGCGGCGGATATGACGAATATATGCCGTTTGCGACATATTTCATGTAGCCGCCCCTTGTCATTAAGGCGTGGCTGTCTATCTGGCAGTCGGCGGGGCGCTCCTTAAAACGGTCGCCTACGAGTTTTTCGAGTTTCATTTATTTTTTCCTCCATTTTTTCTCAAATAAAAAGCCCCAAGCCCTCAAAAACAGGGCTTAGGGCGGAAATTTCCGTGGTACCACCTAAGTTCAAAACTTCTAACCGTTTTGCGCTCGGCAAAGCGGTTTTTATCCCGCTTTAAAATCTCTGTAACGTGAGACCGATACGTTTAAGAGA
>DAITPX010000045.1:0-9620 GCA_036833365.1 Clostridia bacterium
ATCGTTCTGACCAAAGTGCCGCGGCTGCCTTGTTTTACAACCGCCGCGTCGACTTCGCCCGAGGGCAATGTAAAGAATAATGCCGACGCAAGTATGCACACCGCCAAAACAAGACTTATGACAGACTTTTTTGACATAATTTCCTCCTGAATATTAATTCGCTAACCTTAGTATTTTTATTAGTCAAAAAAATATGCGGGGTTAGTTCCCCGCGTCGAAATATTCGCGTATTATTTCCAGAAGTTTTGATCGATACCTCACCGCGTTTGTGCCGTTTGCCTGCGCCCCCACAAAGCATAGCGGCGGATAAATAACGCACCACCAATTGTCGCCCTTGCCGCTCCCGAGATTGACTATCAAAGAGTCGTAAACGCCTGGCGAAAGAGAAATTTCGCCGTAGGAACGCGCGGGGAAGTTTTCCTTTTTGACCGAAAGCGTCACCGCGCAGTCAAAGCCGTTTTGTTTGAGGACGTTTTCGACGACCTTTTTGATTTGCGGGAGGTTGTTTTTGACAATCTGCTTGGACTCCGCCACGTCGGAGCAAGCGGCCACCAGCGGCGCGAGGTATTCGACCACCGCGTCCTTAACGAGATATTTAACGTTTTGCTCCGCCTCGGAATTTCCGTCGGCGCGTATATGTATTCGCAAAAAATCCTCTTTGTCCATCGGGATGCAAAACGCCGCGCAGATTATTAATATAACGACTAATGCCGCAATCAGCCCTTTCATGATTTTCTCCTTTTAACCGGGTACGACAAGTTTGCCCGCGGCGACGGTCTTTTAATCGGGCAAAGATAAAAAAAATTGGAGAAAAAAGCGTTTTTATGAAGAATTTAATTTAAACTTTTTTAATTTATGTAGTATGCAAAAAACTATACGGATCTGAACGTACGGCACACCCGCGGGCATGACGCAAGGAAAACAGGACAGTCAGCATTTAGCAGCGGGAATTACTCTCATACGGGTTGGAGATTTGTTTGATGTCGTTTCGGAGGAATGTTAGGCATAGCTTTCTCGCGTGCAGGAAAAAATAGATTATTTTCCGAAATATTTTTACGGTGATTTTAAGCCGTAATAAATACCGGCGGAAAAAATTTGGCAGTTATATTTAAAATAGGGAGAACTTCGCGCATGCGTCGAAATATACTCTGTTCAAAATATTTTCAAAGCCTTTTTAACTCTTCGTATAGAATAACTATAAAACCGTCAGGCCGTTTTCGGCGGACTCGCAGGAGAGGGCTTTGAGCCCTTTTTTGTTAAGCCCTGCCGAAAAAGCGTCGGCTTCGACTTTCCCCCCGCACAGAATAAACATATTACCGCCGCTGCCCGTCATAACGGGTGCGGGAAAGGAGCAGCCGCGGCAGATTTTTTCGATTAAGCCAAACTCGGGGAACAAGCTTTTCGCCGCGGGAAAAAGATTGTTTCCCATATGGGCGCGCGCGGCTTCAATATCGCCGCTTTTTATCGCCGCTATTAACGCGGCGCAGTCGTAACGCTCGGACGGCCGCGGCAGCGAATCGTACCGCGCAAAAACGTCTTTCGTCGTCAGGCGCGGCCCCTCTATCAATACAAAAAAGAGCTTGGGACAAAAGCCGTAAAAAACGAGGTCGTCGCCTTTGCCGCGGGCGAGCGCCAAACCCCCGCGCATGAGGTAATTTATGTCGCTGCCGAACTCGGCGGCAAGCGAAAAAACCTGGTCGTCGGGCAGCCCGTACATCAGCGACATCGCGCGGATTGCCGCCGCGGCGGCGGCGCTGGAGCCGCCCATGCCTCCCATGACCGGGATTTTTTTGTCAATAACAATGTCGGCGCCGCGTTTTGAAAAACGACGGGCGATTGCGTCAGCGGCCTTAAACGCCGCGTTGTTATGTTCCGCAACGCCGTTTATTGTGACCATGACCTGTTCGTCGCCGCGCCCGGTAACCGTAACTGTGTCGCTTATGCCGACGGTCGTCATGACGGTAGACAGGCGGTGGAAATTTTCGCCCAGCATGCCCTCAACGTTCAACGCGAGGTTGAGTTTTGCGTTTGCCTTGATTTTCATATAACTAATATATACCCTACATGCATAGCTTTAGTCAAGCGTAAATAAAATTTTGAGAAAGATTTTGGCGGTTTACAGGTGACGGAATACGATCAGGCAGTTTTCGGCGAAAACCACAGAATGAGGAGAGAGGCAACCCACGGCGTAGTATTATGCTGATTTATAAATATAGGCGGCGCGGCGGGAAAGTCTCAAGCTTACTAAGTCAAAATGTTCGGCAGGATTGAGGAGCGGCTGTAAAGCTTCAACCAGTGGAGCGGAAGGCTTCGCAAGGCCGATTAAAAACCGCCCGAAAGCATAGTGAAGCGCAAAGGAGCGTTCGGCCTATATGAAACCTGACATTACGGAAAAAATAACCGTATGCCTTTATAAAAACCAAAAGCAATTTAATGAAAAAACCCCCGTGGTTAACGGAGGGTTTTTGCTAATTTAATAATTCGTTGCCGATCAGATTTTATGGTAGACCACTATTTTCGCGTCATCCTCGAGGGGGCTGGCCATGTCGGGATTGACGGCCAAAATGTCTTCCTGCCGCATATGCAGCCATTTGGCGATGTCCCAAAGCGTGTCGCCCTTGTGGGCCAGCACAACTTCGATTGCGCCCGCACTCGCGTCGATTTCCTTGCCCTGTTTGACCTCGGTCAAGACGGAAAAGGTTTTGTCCTTGCTGCCGCTAAGCGACAAATTGACTTTCGCCGAAATCAGCGCGTCCTGACGGTCAAGCCTGTAGGTGACGTCGCCTATCGTGCCCGAGGCTTTTACGGTGGTGTCGGGAGCTATCCATTCCTCCTCTATCGAGCGCGAGAAAGGTATCTCGAACTTGGAGGAGCCGATTTCGCCCTCTTTTTCAAACAAAATTTCGCCGCTTACGTAGCCTTCGACGTCGGCGCTGCCGAGCCCCGGCACCACCTTTGTGACATAGCTCTGCAAATTGGCCACGGCTACGAACCTGTCGATAACCGACTCCATAGGCACGCTCGCCTCGGCGTCGATTTCGTAGGAATACTGCCCCGCGGGCAGCGTCGCCTTCAGCTGGCGGGAAACCGTCTCAAGCTCGTGCGTCAGACTGTAGACGTCGGCGGCGACGGGCGCGCTTGTCGAATGGTGTGCGCACAAAAGCAGCTCGAGGTCTATTTCCGCCGTAAACGACGTAGTCGGCAAATCCTCCACCACGTCCATGTGCACCTTTGTCGAGGTTACCTTTGCCTTTAGGTCGAGCGCGTCGTTTTCGTCCACGCCCGAAACGGGCAATTCATGAGTAAAATCGAAGCCGATAAGCTTTGAAACGGGCTTGTCGTCGTCGCAGACGTATACCGCCCCCACCGTCGCCCTTCCGCTGAGGTTAAGGACGTTGTCGGAGACAAAATAGTCGTTTACCGTCACAAAGCTTTCGGCGAGCAGTATGCGCCTGATATTCTGGTTGACCTGAAGCTCGTTTTCAATTGTGGCCGTAAGCTTTTCGCACAAGGCCATCGAGGTGAAAACCGATTCCTGATTGAGGGTCATAATGCCTTCGCCGCCCGAGAGCACGTCGATTTCTTCCGAAACTATGCCCTCGCCGTTGATTTCGAGCAGCAGGCTTACGTTTACCACGCTGCCCTGGACGTCGTAATTTGTTTCCAAGGCGTTGACGTCCCAAAACAATTTCATTTTGGGCGTTATATCGCCTTTTATCCTCTCGTTAAAGTCGGCGTTGAAGGTAAGGCCCAGAACTTCGTTTTCCTCGGTGAGGGCAAGCAGGCGTATCACCGCCTTTCCGTTGACGAGCGCCTCGCCGTTAAGCGGCTCGAAAGACGTGACGGTCGGGTTTGCGCTTACGCACAAAACCTTCTTAAGCGCCTCTTTGCTGTTGATTTTGGTTTCCAAAACGGTGTTTGCCGGCGCAATCGTTACCTTTTTGTCTATGGCGATTTTATCATATTGCGGTTGAAACATTTTGACCCTCCAAACTAAATAAGTTATCAATCTATATTTATGTCGGAGGGGAGAAAAAAATACTTTTGTTTTATATTTCCTTGAAAGCGATTTCGCCGCACAAAATGTCGCTGTAGGTGCAGGACAGGCGGTCGAAAATTTCGTTGTAGACGGTGACAATGAAGACATTGTCGTAAATCTGAGTAATTTTGCCTTTGTAGTGGCATATTTTGTTGCGGCCCTTGTTGTGCTTTATCGACACCTCTTTGCCGTAAAATTTTTCCACCACGCTTTTTGCCTGTTCTATTCCCGACAACGCTTTGCGCATAATAATCCACCTCTTTATCAAAGTGATTATTGACTTCAAAACGCTTTTGTATACAAAAAACTATGCCGCGTCTGGCATAGTTTCGGGTTGTTTTATTATGTTTGCGATGGCGGATTTAATCTCAGTCTTCCTCTTTGCCGCCACCGTCGTCGTTTTCGTCGTCTTTATCGTCTTCTTCTTCGTCGTCGTCAAAATCCTCGTCTTCCAGCTCGTCAAGGTCTATTTCGTCGAAATCCTCGTCCTCGTCGTAGTTGTCGAAGTTTTCTTCGTCGTCGTAGGTGGCGCCGAACTCTTCGTCCTGCAGCTCCTCGAGCGGGATTTCGATTTCGTCCTTAATGTCCTCCTCCTCGTCGTCCAAAAACGACTTCCACTTGTCGTCTTCTTCCTCGTCGTGAATGTCGGGCTCTATTTCATTGGCGGCCGCGCAGCTTTCGCACATTTCCTCATCTTCGCTGATTATGTTGACCTTGCATATCGGGCAGATTTTGACGGCTTCGTCCTCGTCGGTTTCCTCGCTGAAAACGTTTGTGACCAAGCCCAATTCGGCTTTGCATACGTCGCACATTTCCTGGCGGCTGTCGATGTAATTCAATTCGCAACGGGGGCATTTGATATACTTGATTTTTGTCATTAATGAAATCCTCTAAAGCACCTATGTTTTTCTTTGCACTATTGTATATGCATAATCTCAAAAAGTAAACTGTTTTTTATAACTTTTTGGCGCGCCGGACAAAAAATTCGGCGGGAGAATTTAAAAATTCAGCAGAATTATTGCCGCCGTGCCCAAAATCAAACCCATGAGCGTCATTTTTGACAATTTTTCTTTAAGGAGGGGCGAAATAAGCGCCGCAAGCAGCATGGGCAAGGCCCCCGTTATGGGGTAAAACACCGAGGCGCGCGCCTGAACGGAAAAGAAAGTGAACGCCATGTTGCCCATAACCGTGACGGCGCCGAGCGCAAGGCCCAAAAGCACGAACCACTTGTTGGGGATATACCTTAGGGGGCGCCCTTTTGTGGTGAACGCGGCGATAAGCCCCACGGAGGCGAAGGACATCAGGTACGACCCCATAAGAAACTGCATTTGATTAAGCCCGGGGTTTGCGTAGTGGGAATATTTGATAAAAAGCGACAGCCCTCCGTTTGCCAGCATGCCCAAAACCGACAAAACCCAAAGCTTCGCGTTGGATTTTTTGTCCGAAGCCTGTTTCGGCGCGTCTTTTTCTTTCTGTCCGTAGCTGACCAAATAGCTGGCGGCAAGCAAAACCGCAAGCCCCGCCCACTGAAGCGGGTAGATTTCCTCTCCAAAAAGCAACATGCCGCCCAAAAGCGGAATCGCCATAGCCAGCGCCATCATAAAATTGACGAAAGCGATTTTGCCGAGCTTAAGCGACTTGTTGTAAAAAATCAGCATAGAGCAGAAGAAAACGCCGTTCAATATTCCCCATAAAAAGGAATTTAAGTCGAAAGGTGCGCCGACCAGCGACAGGGGTATGAGAGCCAGCAGCCCCGTGCCGAAATTGAATACGTTGAGCAAAAAATCGTCGGTTTTGCCTGCGGGCACGCATTTTTTGCCGTAGATTTTGTAGAGCGGCCCCTGCCCGAAAAGCAGCAACGCCGTGGCTAAAGCAAGCAGAATATCCATTTTATTTGTGGCACCAGCCTACGCTGACGCCGTTGGGTGTGAACCCCACTTTTTTGGAAAGCTTTTCGCTGGAGGCGTTGCCTATTACGATAAGAAAATAAGGCTTGATGTTCCTGTCCAGCAATTTGCCCACAAGGTCGTTAGTTACGTACACGCCCAGGTTTTTGCCGCGCATTTCAGGCAGCGTAAACATAGGGCCCATCGCCAGGTTTTCGTGAACCATACACCAGCTTGCCATTTCGCCGTCGATATAAATTGCGCTTGTCGGAAATTTTTTGGCGCACTTTCGGATTTCTTTCAGCGTGCCGCGGTATTGGTGGCGCTCCTTGACAATCCTGTAGTCCTTAGGCATGATTTCGGTGACCGCGTAAGGGCAATCCATATTAGGCTGGCGTGTTCCGGTAAATTCATACATGTGGCACATTTCCTCGCAGACGAAGCCGTATTTTTTGTAATATTCGAACACCCTGCTGTCGGCGGCGCCCAGCCACACATGTTTTTCGGCGAAAAACCGGTTGTACGCCTCGTCGAGCAGCTTCGGTTCGAGTGAAAAAACGCCGTAGTAATTTTTCGGCTCGTACTCTATCACGACGCAGCTTATCTCTTCGGCGTTGTCGGCGTATACGGCGTAATCCTCGTCCCCGTCCTCTATGTCGTACAGCATGGGCAGTTGCCTGTATTTAAGCAAAAATTCTTTGGCTTTTTGTGTGTCATTCAGCCTTATCATAAATTTTCCTCCGGTTTGACAAAAAAGAATATATCATACTATACAAAAATTGACAAGCCCTGAAAGCCTGCCAATTAACCGCCGCCGGTTTATTCTTCGTTTACTATTTTGTTGAGCGCGTTTATCAGCATGCTTACCGCCACCTTGTTGTGCCCGCCCTCGGGAATAATCAAATTGGCGTAGCGCTTGCTCGGCTCGATAAACTGCTCGTGCATGGGCTTTACCGTCGTCAGCCACTGCTCTATTACGCTTTCGATTGTGCGCCCGCGCAGCTTTACGTCGCGGGTAAGGCGGCGTATAAACCGCACGTCGGCGTCGGTGTCGACAAACAGCTTGATGTCGATAAGGTCGCGGAGCTTTTCGTTTTCAAAAATCAATATGCCCTCGACGATGATAATGTTTGAGCTTTCCAAGGTCTGGAGGTTCGGGCGGCGGGCGTGGTTGGAAAAATCGTAGGTCGGGTGCTGGATTGTTTTTCCTTCCTTGAGCTCTTTCAGCTGCTCGACCATATAGTCGGTGTCCAAGGAGTTGGGGTGGTCGTAATTTTGCTTTGCGCGTTCCTCAAAGCTCATTTCCTCGTTGGCTTTATAATAAAAATCATGAGACAACACGGCGCAGTCGCCGGAAAACGCCTCGATCAGTTTTTTGGCTATGGTGGTTTTGCCGCTGCCGGTACCGCCCGCGATACCTATTACAATTCGCTTGTTTAGCATTTCTTTTCTCCTATTGTTCGTAAAAATAAATATATTTCAATATGCTCAGGTAATCCGTTACGTCAGTACGCCCGGCGTCGTTAACCGCGTTAATTATCGCCTGAGGCTCGGCGTAAAAAGTAAAGTTTGAACGGTAATTTATCCTGTCCCCGAAAATAGGCAGCGTTTCGCCGCGGAAAACTACGGCGTCAAGGTTGGAGCAGGACGAAAAAGCACGGTCGCCGATGTAAAGCAGCTTAGACGGCAGCTGAACGTCTTCCAGACCCAAACAGCCGCTGAAGGTTTCGGGGCCTATCAACATCAAATCGGGGCTGTCGAAAACTACGCTTCCTAAATTGGAACAATTTTCAAAGGCGCCGACGTTGTCAAAATATGCCGAAGTGTAATTAGAACCCAGCTGCAAAAGGCTTTTGCTTAAATATACCGTTTTAATGAAGGGGTTGTTGGCGAACGCGCCCTGCGAAATGTATTTTACGGTGTCTGGGACATTGAAGGTTTCGTTTACGCAATCCCTCGCGTAAAAATACAAAACCGTCCCGTCGGCGCTTAGGAGCGCCTTGTTTTCATAAACCAAATTCGGGTTGCTTTCGGCGAAAATCTTGGCGAGCTTCGGCGCCGCAAAGGCGTGGGTCTGAATATTTGTCAAAGTGGAGGGCAGAGCAACCGATAAAAGCTTTGTCGCGCCCAAAAAGCTGTTGTCGCGGATTGATTCGACGCCCTCGGCAATGGAGATATGCTCGATGTTTACCAGTTTTTCGGACGAGGAAATCGGATTGATATCGATTGTTTTCACTCTGTGTCCGTTGATATAAGCCGGAATTGTTACGTACTTGCGCGATGTAACGGCCTTGACGCCCGTTATCGTCAGCGTTTGGTCGCTCGCAACGGTATAATCCAAAAGGTGCCCTATGTCGTAACCGCTTTCGATTAGAAACTGCTCCATCGTGCGGCTTACGCGTTCGGCCTGCCCGAGAAAATTTACCGAAACGGCTCCGCCGGAATTGTAGGTCGATTCGTCGATGTTTTTGATAATACCCATCACCCTGCCGTTTTCGTCGACTATGGGTCCGCCGCTGCTTCCGTATGTTATGGACGCCGAATGGGTAAAGCCGTCGCCGGTGCCATAGAGATTGTTTCGCATAATAAGCCCCTCTGTTATAGACGGGCTGCCGCTTATGTAGTTGGACACGGCGTAAACGCGCTGTCCCGCTTTTGGAGTGCTTCCGGACAACGCCAGAGGCTTGCTGTCGGCGTCTATCTTCAAGATTGCTATATCCTTTTCGGCGTCGTAGGAAACAATTTCGTTTACTATATAATAACCGCCGTCGTAGGTGGTGACTAGCAATTTTACGCAATTTGTTATGACGTGATAGCACGTCGCTATCTCGCCGTCGGAAGTGATAAAAAATCCCGTGCCGTGGGAAACGACTATGTCGTTGGCGTTGTAGGCCACGATGTCGACCACGCTGGGCGCGACCTTGGCGTAAACGGATTGCGGCTTGTAGTAGTCTTCGAGGACTAACCCCAGCGCCGTGGCGCCGAGTATAAGCGAAAACACCAAAACGGCGACTATTACCCATGCCAGGACGGGCCTGACCGAAACGAATCCGCCGCTTATTTTTATGTTTGCGGCCGCTTTTTGACGGAGGTAAGCAACGCAATCGGAAATTTTTTGCCTGAGCGGCACCTTTTCCGTTTTGGTTTGCGTTGAACTGCCCTCGTTTTCGCGGGACGGGGCGTCGGCATTTTCTAAAAAGTTTTGGTTTTCGGCGCCGTCGGGCTCGCCGGTTTTCGTTTGGGGCGTTTTATTTTTTCGCATAGGTTAATTATAACTTAATATGGAGTTCTGTCAAGATTTTGTTATATCACTCAAAAAAGAGGGAAATATTTTCGGCTATTTTATACAATAAAATAAAAGACAGAATTAAAACATTTTTTTGGAGTATTTTAAGTGTTCAAATGAAAATTAAACCGATATTACTAGTGTTCAATATTTATATTTTCGCAAAAAGAAACTAAAAATGAATACTTGAGCATATTTTCATAGGGGAAAAATGACTATTAAGCGCCTCCGTCGCTTGGCGTTTTGCGGAAATAGGCAAGGCTTCAGGTTAAACAAATTAAGCCGTTTTAAAAAACCGAAATATTCGAAACTGTCGCTAACTTAAGGTTAAATCAAAAGAAAGCCCCTGCCTTACGGCAGGGACTTTCTTTTTTGCCGCTATTTTAACTTTTTGTTTCAATTGAAATAA
>DAITPX010000046.1:0-4594 GCA_036833365.1 Clostridia bacterium
ACGGTATACAAAATTTGTTTTTGGGAATAATGCCTTTTATGGCTAAATTTTTTAACATACTTTTAATAGCCTTTGCAGTATTTTTCCTTTCATTCGTGTGGCTTTATTTCTACGTCAAGGTCGCTTGGATAAGCGCCCTCTGCTCGGGCGGCATAGCCTTGGCGTCCTGCCTTTTGCTGTACAAAATATTGCCCGTCAAGACAAAAAAATACCGCTCGCGCCAAAGGAAAAAACAGCTTGAAAAATTTGAAATGTATATGGCCTCCCGCGACGCCGCGGAAGTAATCGAAAAGGTTTTTGAAAAAAAAGGCTACGCCGTGTTCAACGTCAAAAACGGCTTTGTCGCCAAAAAGCAAAACGTAATGCTGGCAGTGCCGTGGTTCGGTTTTGAGCCTTTCACAAAGCAGCGCCTTATCGAGGCGGTAAAAACCATGCGCAAGGTGGGCGCCGACTGCATTTTGCTTTTCGGCGGCGTCGGCTTCGACACAAAGCCCATCTGCGCCTACACCGACGCAAAGCTGATAGTTTTTTCCGTGGGCGACACATATTCGCTGCTGGAAAAAAATTCGCTCCTGCCCGAAATGCCCGACTACGAAGCCAAAAAGGACAGGCAGATTTTCGTCTACGCCTTCAACGCCAAGCGTTTCCCTTATTATATTCTTTCCTCGGTGGCGCTGGTCGCGGTTTCGTTCGTCAGTTTCTTCCCAATCTATTCGCTTGCGGCGGCTACGGCTCTGCTCGCCGCAGCGATTTACAGCAAATTCAACAAAAAATACAACAACAAAACGCAGTTCGAATTTTAAGTTTTATTCGTAAAAAGTTAAAAAAGCCCCACGATTAAAAAGCGTGGGCTTAATTTTATTTAAAATACTCAAATGTCTTGGCAAAACGGCTTGTTTGAGCTAACTAAAATTTTTCTTTTTCCCGGCGGTGCGATACTTATGCTTCTTAAGATTTAAACTCAAATCAAATGCTCGATATCTTTTTTGTCGCTGCGTTTATAAACGACAAATTTTCCCCCAATTGCCGAAATCGGTTCCGCGCCCGTTTTTTCGCACACCTCGGCCATAAGCTCCTTGGCGGGCGTAAGGCAGCTCTTCAAAACCGCTATTTTTGCTATCTCGTTATGGTAAAGCGCCGTCAGTATTTCGGCGGCAAGGTTGTCGGTCAGCCCGCCCTTGCCGATATTGACGGAGGGCTTAAGCGCGTTGCATTTGCTTTTCAAAAAGCTTCTTTCTTTGCTTGTTATCATAAAAATTTACTCCATATATTCGAATTCCAGGTCGCTCACGACGATTGTGTCGCCTTCACTGAGCCCCAGCTCCTTCAAGCGGTCGATAACGCCGTTCCTCTTGAGCGTGTTTTGGAAAAAGTGAAAGCTCTCGAAGTCGTCGAAATAAACCTTGCGCGCCAGGTCCTCCACCAGTCCGCCCGCTACCTCGAAAACCCCCTCCCCGTGCTTAAGCACTTTAAAGCTCTTGTCCACGCCCGTTTCGTACTCGAAAGGCTCGAAGCTGATACGGGTGGCGGGAGGCAATGCCGCAAGGACGTTTACGATTTCGTCCAAAAGCGGTTTTAACCCTTCGTGTATCAACGCGGTGACGGGGAAAATCCTGTATTTTTCTCCGTATTTTGCGCGGAGCTTTTGCAAATTTTCCTGCGCCGAAGGCATGTCCATTTTGTTCGCCGCCACTATTTGCGGCAGCTTCGCCATTTGCCTGCTGTATTTGCCCAGCTCTTCGTTTATCTGCTCGAAGTCCCTTACGGGGTCGCGCTGCTCGCTTCCCGAAATGTCGACGACGTGCAGAAGCACGCGGTTGCGCTCGATGTGCCGCAAAAACGAATGCCCGAGCCCCGCTCCTTCCGCCGCCCCCTCGATAAGCCCCGGAATATCCGCGGCCACAAAGGTACGGTCATTGTGCGTTACCACGCCGAGGTTGGGATTAAGTGTGGTGAAGTGATAATTAGCTATTTTTGGCTTAGCCTCTGAAATCACCGACAAAAGCGTGGACTTCCCCACGTTCGGAAAGCCTATGAGCCCCACGTCGGCAATCGTTTTCAGCTCCAGAACGACCTGCCGTTCGGGGCATTTAATCCCGTCTTGGGCAAAGTGCGGCGCCTGCCTGCGCGAGTTGGCAAAGCGCGCGTTGCCGCGCCCCCCGCGCCCGCCGCCGAGGACCGTCACGGTTTCGCCGTCGGCGAACATATCGGCGATTACCCGGTCGGTTTCGGCGTCCTTGATAACGGTGCCCACCGGCACGCGTATCACTGTGTCCTTGCCCTTTTTTCCGTAGCACTTTTTGCCCGCGCCGTTGCCGCCGTTTTCCGCGCGGAAATGCTTTTTATAATAAAATTCGTTAAGCGTGTTAAGCGAAGCGGTGGCTGTAAAAATAACGTCGCCGCCTTTCCCCCCGTCGCCCCCGTCCGGTCCGCCGTTGGGCACGAACTTTTCGGTGTGGAAGGCGACGGCCCCGTTGCCGCCGTCCCCGCCTTTTATGAAAATTTTTACTTTATCCAGAAACATCGTTACCTCTTTTTATGCCTTAAACTAAACCGCCGCTTGATTGTACCACAAAAAACTGTTCTTTTCTACCGCTTTTTCGCAAGATATATCGTTTCGTACACCTTGCAAAGGTGCGTCAGCTTGCATTCGCCGCATTTGGGGTTTACCGCCTTGCAGACATACCTTCCGAAAAGCAGCAGATAGTGATGGCTCACGCTCCACAAATCCCTGTCTATCGCTTTCATCAGCTGCTCCTCGGTTTTTTCCGGCGTCTTGGCGTCGGAAAGCCCCAGCCGTTTTGAAACCCTGAAAACGTGCGTGTCCACCGCTATGGCTTGTCCGCCGAAACCCACCGCGTAAACGACGTTGGCTGTCTTTTGCCCCACTCCGTCAAGCGACCTCATGTCGTTTATATTATCGGGCACCTTGCCGCCGAAACGCGCCAGCAAGTCCTTTGACATATTGTGCAGGTATTTTGCCTTGCTTTTAAAAAAACCGCAGGGATGTATTATTTTTTCCAGCTCGTCAAGGGGCATATCCGCCATTTCCCGCGGCGTGCCCGCAAGCGGAAAAAGCGTTTTCGTGACGATATTTACCCTTTTGTCCGTACATTGCGCCGACAAAATCACCGCAACAAGCAGTTGGAACACGTCGCCGTATTCCAACTCGCTTTTCGGGGAAGGAAATTCGCCTGAAAGGGTTTCGATAATCTCTTTTGTCCTTTCGTCCATAACTTTAATATTGTAACATAAAGGGCTTTAATATGCAATCGCTACACACGGGTGACGTATCTTCTCCCGTTAATCCGGTTTATGCGGAAAAAGCCCGCGAAAGTGGGCTGTCCGACGTATTGAGAAACGACGTCGAAGTGAGCGGGGCCGAACTGCACGGACATTCCGCAGCCTACGCCCGCTTCGCGCGGAGTGGATACCAAAGAGCAGGCCACGCCTTGCCTGACAAGCGCGGAATAGACCTGCATCGTTACAGTTCGGGAGCGGTAAGCCGCGATAAGTGTTGTCATAGACATTACCTCGAAAAAGTATGTATGCCCCGCATCTGTATTTAATATATTATTATATGATTTATTTTGATAACGCGGCGACAACCTTTTTCAAGCCCAAAGAGGTAATAAACGCCGTAACCGACTGCCTCGAACGCCGCTCCTTCAACGCCAACCGCGGCACGGGCAGTAAAAACCTCGAGCTGGACGTTTTAAGCGCAAGAGAAAAACTCGCCGCGTTCGTGGGTGCCAAAAGCCGGAACGTCGTTTTTTGCGCGGGCTGCACCGCCGCCTTAAACATAGCGATTTTGGGCGGCTGCAAAAAAGGCGGACATGTAGTCACAACGCTTATCGAACACAATTCCGTGCTCCGTCCTTTGAAGGAGCTCGAGCGCAAAGGCATAATTTCCCTTACCTTTCTGCCCCCCGGCGAAAACGGCATAATCTCCCCCGAAAGCGTTTTAAAGGCGGTCAGGCAAAACACATACATGGTCGTCCTCACCCATGTTTCCAATGTTACGGGCTACACGCAGGACTTGGCGGCAATCGGCGGCGCGCTTTTTCCATACAAAATCTGCTTCGTCGTGGACGGCGCGCAGTCGGTGGGTTACCTTCCCGTAAATATGGAAGAAATGAAAATAAGCATGCTTTGCCTGCCCGCCCACAAGGGCCTGCACGCGGTTCAGGGCTTGGGCGCGCTCTGCTTCGACGAAAATTTTGCCCCACAGCCTATCACCTTCGGCGGCACGGGCAGCGACAGCGCCAACCTTTTCCAGCCCCAATATTTCCCCGACAGGCTGGAAAGCGGCACTCAAAACGCCCCCGGCATAATGGCATTGTCCGCGGCAATCGACTGGTGGGAAAGCGGCAAAGACGCACGGCTTGCCAACATCGCCGCCATGCAGGAATACCTCCAGGCCGAGCTCCAAAAAATCGACAAAGTCAAGGTCTATTCCGTGCCCAACAAAAGCGGTATCGTAAGCTTCGCCGTCGGCGAGCGCGACAGCAACGAAATCGGCGACATTCTGCTCGAGGAGTACGGAATCGCCACCCGTTCGGGGCTCCACTGCGCGCCGCTCATGCACTATCAC
>DAITPX010000046.1:4604-9303 GCA_036833365.1 Clostridia bacterium
CCTAGGCACGCTCAAAAACGGGCTGGTCAGGGCAAGCCTTTCCGGCGAAAACACCTTCGACGAATGCGCCGCTTTTCTCGAGGCGGTAAAAAAAATAGCCGGTTAAGCCCGGCTTAAATTTTAGACGGTCAGTGTTCCAGATACCAGTCGTCGTAGAGGTCATAAAGGTCTTTGGAAACCTCGATTCCCGCCACCTTTTCGACGGGACGGAAAAAATCCTTGGCTTCTTCGGAATTTTCTTTCGCCTTTTGTTCGGCGGCGGGCGCCTCGGGCGCTTTCTGTTCGGCGGCGCCTTCTTTGTATGTATTTTCAGTTTTATCCTCGGCGGGCTGCCCGCCCGAGTCGGCGGCCTTGCCGTCGGCCTCACCCGTTTTGTCCTTGAACAAAACGTTTTTGACCATATTGAAAATAATGGGGTTGGAAATGAGTTCCATTATCGCGCCCGTTTTGTCGCCGTCCGAATTAAGGCGTGAAAAACTGTCCACCAAGTTTTTCGCTCCGTCACCCAGTATCCCAAAGTTGTTCATTTCGGAAAACAGGTCGGGCTTTTTTTCTTCTCGGGGTTTCTCTTTGCCTAAAAGCAGAAGTGCGGCTAATGCGATTAATAATAAATTCAATTTTCCACCGCCAACTTTGTAATCAATATATTGTATGCAAGCATATAAATGTTAGTGTAACTTATTTTAGGAGAAAGAGATGGACAACAACAACAAAGAATTCGAAAAAATCAAAGAAATAGCCGATTATTACAACGAAAAAGGCGAAAACCAGCTCATAAAGGACATCTTCTCAAACGTCATCAAACAAAAAACCAACGGCACCCTCAACAACGAGCAAATCGCGACCTTCGCCAAAAAAGTATCCCCCATGCTCAACGCCGAACAGCGCGAACGCCTCAACTCCCTTATCAAGCAGCTCTTGGAGTTATGAAAAAAAGCGCCGTTCCTTGGCGCCTGATTTTCGCACAACGCGGGGCTTTGACGACGCAATGCCGTTATTCCTAACAATACATAAGCCTTTTTTTGCCGCCGTTAAAAGCGGCAAAATTATTATTTTGAAAAACGCAGCCGTCTGTCTGCGCCGCATGGCACGCCTATTTTTTAAACGGCCATTCCGCTATAGAGCCCACGTTCGTTTTAAAAAGCCTTCACAGACCGCCGTAGTACTTTAGATTTTATATTAAGGCCGCTCCGCCATAATTAAGCCCTCCGCTCCGATTTTTAAAACCGTTTTGCCCCGGCATCGCCCAAGTCTGCCGAAACGAACGCTCAATTTATAGCCGCTATGGCCCAAAACGCCTTAATTCAAATCCTCAAATACGTTCGGCCGCTTTTATTACCTCAAATTTAATCCAAAATCTGCTTCGCCCTCTGCAAAATTTCGGCGTAACCGGGCGCGATATTTTCGGCGGACGGCGTGTACCCCACCTTGTGGATATTGCCGCCCTTGGGAGCGTAGTAATAAGCGGCGGTATAATAAATGCCGTAAAAACTTTCTATAGACTTGCCGTTGCGCACAAAGGACGCGGGCAAAATCCATTCGATATACTGCGCGATGCCCTTGCCGTAAGACGTAGTACCTACGTGCGTACCCGTGCCGTAGTCTAGGATAGCCCCGAGCAGCAGCTCGCTCGCCGACGCGCTGCCGCCGTCGGTAACCACCGTTATCCGTTCGCCGAGGCTGTCCGTGCCAAAATAGTCGGCGTAAACCGATTTCACTTTATATTCCACGCTTTTGCCGCGGTCTTTCATCGTGGTGACAAGCAAATCCCCCGTTTTGTCCGGGTCGTAAATAAAATATCCCGCCACCTGCGTAACCTGGTCCACGCTGCCCCCGGGGTTGCCCTTAAGGTCCAAAATCAGCTTGGTCTTGCCGCTTTGGCGCATAAGCTCCAGCGCTTCCTTCACCTCCGACTGGGTGTCGGTTATAACAAAATCGTTCTCGTCATACGACGCCGAAAAGCCGCTTATCCTTATATAGCCTATGTCGGTGCCGTTCAGCCGGCCGAGTTCCCTCAGCGTTATAGTTGTGGGCGAAAGGTTGTTGTCGCTTTCGCCGAAGTAATATTCCACGTATTCGAAGCCCTTGGCGTACGAAACGTCAATCGGCCCCTTGCTCAGCTCCACCTGAAACTCCTCGCCGTCCTCGTACGCGTTTTCATAGGTCCCGCCCCGCGTCACGGTGGCGAGCACCCTGCTCTTTTTTGCCAAAACCTCCGAAACGGTGTCGAGGTCGCTGGCCTTAAGGTTGAGGATTTTCTGCGCGCCGTCGGTATCGGTATATTTTATCGGCGTGCCGTCGGGGTTTTTCACGTCGGTTATTATGTCCCCTACCAAAACCTTGCCGTACGCCTTGCTGTCCGTTACCACGCTGTGGATAAAAAGCCCCAGGTACCTTTCATAGGTGAAGGTAAAGCCGTAATACTGTCCGCCCGCGTCGGTGCTGGTCGGGTACATCACGTCGTGGTATTGCTCGGGGTTTAGCAAAAAGCCGTAGTCGTCGTAGTACCCCAGCATCGCGTTGGCGCCCTGCTCGATAATTTTGTCCAGCTCCTCGTCGGTGAGCTCCTCGACGTATTTGTCCTGAATATATTCGAAAACCTTGTTTAAAATATACTCCGCTTTCGCCTCTTCCGTCATCCTCCCTCTGAAGAGCTGCTCCAAAACGGACGCAACCCCGCAGGAAGAAAACGCCGCCAGCGCCAAAACCAGCGCCAGCGCTATCGCCGCAATCCTGATAAATCGTTTGTTTTTCATTAAATCCTCTCCCTTAATTCCGTTCGTCGCCCCTTATCCAAAGCGCGTTATCAATATATTCGCGCGCACGGCTCGGGGTTCCCGTAAATTTTGCTTCGTTGTCTTTTATCACCGTAACGACGCCTAAGGCGTTTTCGATTTTGCTTGTCAAAATGACTGCCGCAGCGTTTGGCAGAATGTCAATCAGCGGGTAATAAACGGGCGGCAGGTCGTCGAGCAGGGCAAGCCCGGTATTCCTCAGCGACGCGCGCAAAAACGCCAGTTCCTGCGCTTTGTCAGGCGAAAGGTTCTTCGCCTTTTCTTTCGGGTCAAAGCCGCGTCCTGCGAGCAAAAGCGAAACCCTGCGGCTTATTTCGGTTTTTTCGATCCCCCTTATTTCCAGCGGGTACGCGAGGTTTTTAAAAAGCGTTTTGTGCGGGAAAAACAGGGGCTTTTCGGAAAAATACGCAATGCCGCGGTCTTCGGGCTTGATTTCTTTTATATTGCGCCCCCGCAAAAAAATCTCCCCGCTTGTCGGTTTTTCCGTCCCCGTCAACAGCTTGGCTGCCGTGGTTTTGCCGCTTTGCGTTTCCATCATCAGCGTGCAGATTTTTTCATCGGGGAGCGAAAAGCTCAGCCCCTCCAGCGTGGGGTAAGCCTCGTAATGATAATGCTTGGTTACATTTTCAAAACGTATCATCGGTTAAGCTCATCCAGCGTCAGTTCGTAGGCGGGCAAAAAGTTTTCTATAAAATAATTTACCTCGCTATTATTGTAGGCAATTAATTCGTTTTTTATAGTGGCGGACGCGGCGGAAAATTCCCTGTTGCCCGTCTTGAGCTCCTCTATACATTTAATATATGCGCATAGCTTGTCGGCGTATTTGACGTAACGCCTGTTTGTTTCGTCCGCCATGTCCAAAACTTCGCGGTAAACGGGGCGCATTTCGTCGGGCAAAAGCGTTATCAGCTTGCCGTTTGCCGACCTCTCTATCTCCTTGTAAGCCGAGTTAAGAGACTTGTTGATATATTTAATAGGCGTGGGCAGGTCGCCCGTTATCACCTCGCTGGACTCGTGAAAAAGCGCGTAAACCGCGATTTTATCGGCGTCAAGGCTTTTGCCGAAATATACGTTTCCTATGACGGCGAGGGCGTGCGCCACGGCGGCGACGTGCTGGCTGTGCTCCATTATGTTTTCCTTTTGGTTTGAACGCATAAGGCTCCAGCGCCCGATATATTTCATGCGAGACAGGAAGGCGAAAAATTTGTGCATAAAAACTCCTCAGGCAGATTATACAATAACGCGCGCTATTTTTCAACGCTTTATTGTAGTTATTTCCTCAGCAAAAAAACATGCGCATATCGCGGCGGGCTAAAATAGGTTCAGGTTTTAGAAATTGGCTGTGACAAAAAGAAGTTTCTAAAAGGCAAACCGTCTCTTTAAAATTTACAACGCTTCGGCGCAAACCCGCAAAAATGCGTTGACAAAAAAAATCTCGGGTGTATAATGACAGTATAAATAAAATAATAAATGTTTGGGGTGCTTCAAAAAAAGCTGAGATAATACCCATGGAACCTAACAAGGTAATGCTTGACGGGGAAATGTTTTTCGCGCGTGTATTGTTTCGGATTTTCTTTAAGAGAACTCCGGAACATTTTTTTTGGAGGCGAAAAATGTTAAAAACTTTACTGAGCGCAGCCGTCGAAAAAACGGTTTTTGAAAAAGCGGGGACGCTTGCGACATGGCTGACGGCGGGAATCGCCGCGGCTCTCGTTTTGGCGTATTTTCTGGTGAAAAAACACCGCGCCCAAAGCCTTAAAACGTTCGGCGACGTTTCCAAGGGCGTCGTAATCGGCTACTCCATCGGCATAATGTCGATACTGATGCTGCTCAAGCTTGACGAGTATTTCGCGGCGGGCTATGTCGACCTTACGACATTTATCCCCATAGTCGCGCTGCTTGGG
>DAITPX010000047.1:0-9299 GCA_036833365.1 Clostridia bacterium
TAGCGCAAAAAAAGTTTGAAAGACGCGGGTTTAATTTTTTGGGAGGGATGACGGCCGGCTATTACGGGCCTTACGTTTGGAAAAATACCACGGAGGAAGCTTATCAAGTCGAAATCCCCGGCGGAACCGAAAGCGTAAAAGTTTTTTGGATGGAGGGCTTTGTCACAAGAGGATTGCTGTCGTGGCTTAGCGGCGACGAGGTCGGCGCGGGCGGCTGGGCAAAGAAAGAAGGCCTCTATTGCGTAAGAAAAGTGTACGAAAAAATTTTGGACGGCCCCGATTTTTCGATTTCATTCCTCAAGCACGAAGCGCAGCATAAACACGACTTCAAATATCAGGGGTTGGAAAGCTACAAACTGGAATACAGGGCAAAGCTGGTCGAGCTTATTTATTATCCGGCTGCCGGGTTTTTGAAGTCGCTCAACCTTTCAAAGGATTTTTCAAACAAAGGGAACAGTCACGCTTACGCCGCGGCGAAAATCATGTCCGATTTGGAAAAAATTTATAAAGACGGCTTCGGCAAAAACGATTTTGATTTGTTCGTCGGCGAATTGATAAACAATGAGGAAGCTTGGAATAAACACGGCGGTTTTATCCGCCGAAGCGCCGAGCGCTTGCTTGGGGAAGATACCAAGCGGCTGGAGCAAAGATAATCGATCGCTGCGGCGGCGCAACTTGATAATAATACAAAAAAAATACGGTATACACTTAGTGTATACCGTATTTTTTTTGTATGACATTTAGCAAGCAATATTATTTGTTAAATTTTTTTCATATTAATTATTGGTTTTTCATTAGAAAGTAATAAGCGTATCGCTTTAGTCCCTTTCATAAGATAAAACTAATTAAGATTGACTTTTAGTATTAATTTGTATATTATTTTACAATGCAGCGAGCTCAACTATTTGATTGTTTATGTCGGAGTTTGAAATGTTCCGACCCGTGAAAAAGAGATAGTTACTGCCTCTTTTTTATTTTGATTAATTTGTTATGAGTATATCCTTGGTTATCCGGTCAAAATCGTTTAGCCCATTCGTCAAAGCTTTTCATGACGGCAGTGAAAAAGCCTTTCGCCGATTCGCTTGTCAGCCGCCCCTGTTCGTCGAAAATATTGTTTACGCCGCCGACATAGGTTTCGGGCTGCTGCATGGTGTAAACGTCCAAAAAAACCAAGGTCTGGCGCAGGTGGTGGTTGGCTCCGAACCCGCCCATGGCCCCGGGCGACACGCTAACTACGGCTCCGGGTTTTTTCGCCCAGACGTTTTGCCCGTAAGGGCGGGAGGCGACGTCCAATGCGTTTTTGATGGCCGCCGGCACCGAACGGTTGTATTCAGGCGTTACGAACAAATACCCGTCGCATTCTGCCACAGCTTTTCTAAAAACCTTGTAAGACTCGGGCGTTTGCCCCAGGTCGTCAAAGTCTTGGTTGAATAATTCCAGCCTGCTTATGTCGAGCCACACGAAAGAAAGCGATTTGGGGGCGCATTCAGTCAATGTCCGCGCGACATTTTTGCTGAACGAATCTTTCCTGAGGCTGCCTACCACGATACCTATTTTTTTCATATTTTTATCTCCTTTAGTTTTATTTAACAGCAAAAACGATTGATTTTTGCAGTGGCGTTTGGAATAATGACAATACAGCATATCCGCGAGCTTTGCCACGTAACGCGGCGGAAGGTGTGCTCGGAGGTTGCCCTCCAGTATATATTTATTATTTATAATACCATATTTTTTAAGCGTCTGCAATCTTCTTAAAAATTGTTACAAAAAGCATGCGCTATTTAAAAATCGGCGTTTATATCATACAAACTGTACGACAAATTTTCAAATGGGTTGCAATTTTGTATGAAATTTAGTAAAATTAGGATAGACTAAACTTGGGAGACAACTATGGAATATTTGGCTTTCGACATAGAAGCGGCAAACGGCTACAAGCCGTACAGCATTTGCAGCATTGGAATCGTTATCGCCGACCAAAACTTCTTTGTGAAGCACCGGGAAAATATTTGGATAAACCCTAAGACGAAATACAATCTCAACGGAACCCGCGAAAACGTGGGGATAGACCTTCACCTTGACAAGAACTTGCTTGAAAGCTCGCCCGATTTTGCCGAAATTTATCCCAAGGTGGCCGAGCTTTTGACCGACCGCGGCAGAACCGTAGTCGGCCATGCGGTGGAATCGGACGTACATATGCTCAACGCGGCCTGCAAGCACTACAAATTGCCCTCGATAAATTTCAGGTTCATTTGCAGCCAGTTGCTTTTCCGCCTGTTCAAAGGCGAAAAGGAAGTCCGCGGACTCAACAAAATAGCCGACGAGCTGGGCATAAGCTTCGAGCCGCACAACAGCGAGGAAGACGCATGGGTGTCGCTTATGACGCTCAAGTACCTTGTCGCGGCGAGCGGCATGCCGGTGGAAGAGCTGATAGCCAAATATAACGTGCGTTACGGCGAAAACAAAGACTTCGAGCTCACCCGCACCGTGTCTCTTTCGGGGCAGGTTTCCAAGCGCAAGGTTAGGGTGGTCGCCGAGTACCAGATATACAGTTATCTGACCAAAACGAAAATCCCCAAAGTCTCCAACACCCTCAAGGGCAAGGTTTTTTGCGTGGCGCGTTCGATAGAAATGGGCGACTTTGAGGTAATGAAGCTTATTTTGGACACCATTTACGCCAACGGCGGAACCTACACCCCAAAGCTTGCCAAGGCCAATTATTACGTAAAAAATTTTTCCGCTTCCGAAGGCGTACTGATGGACAAAACGCGGGAGCAAAATATAGACGGGCTCGAGAAAAAAGGGCTTATAGAAACCGTAAGCATAAACGATTTGTTTTATATGGCAAGGAGCGAATAAAAAAATGCGCGCATACGAATACCTTAAAAGCCACAATCAGACGGCGGACGACATCGACGGCGAAAAATTTATCGGCGAGTTTTTGGCGGACATGGAAAAAGGGCTCGGGTCGGACAACGAAGGCCTCGAGATGATTCCGTCATATCTGCCCATCGGCTCCGCGATAAAGAAAAACAGGCCCGATATCGTTATCGACGCGGGCGGAACAAATTTTAGAAGCGCAATCGCTTATTTCGACGAAAACAGCAACTGCGTTTTGACGGAGCTTAGAAAGACCGTAATGGCGGGAGTGGGCAAAGAAGTAAGCAAAGCGCGCTTTTACGACCATATTGCCTACAACATCAAGCACCTTGCCGACAAGGGCGGCAACATCGGCTTTTGCTTCTCGTACAGTATAGACACACACAAAGACCTTGACGGCACGGTCAAGGCGTTTTCGAAGGAAGTCAGGGCCAAGGAAGTGGTGGGCACAAAACTGGGCGCGTGCACTTTGGAGGCACTGAAAAAATACGACAGGCGCCCGCGCAAAATCGCTGTCCTTAACGATACGGTGGCGTGCCTGATGGGAGGCATGAGCGCCAACCTTAACGTCGGGTATTCCGCGTTTGTGGGCTTTATCTACGGCACGGGAACGAACGTCAGTTACATAGAAAAAAACTTTAATATCAAAAAAGCCTCGGGCTTAAACCCCGGCGGGCTTACGGTAATCAACACCGAATGCGGCAACTACGGCAAATTCCCATTGGGGCTCTTCGACAAAATAACCGATGCCGAATCCTCCGAGCCGAACTGGCATATGGCAGAAAAAATGACCAGCGGTCGGTATATTTCCTCGATTATCTACAATGCCGTAAGCTACGCCCAAACCCAAAAGCTTTTTACTGGCGACGTGGTAATCCCTTACCGCGCGTTTGCCGACACCGCCACGATAAGCGATTTTTTGACAAATCCCCGTAACGGCGCAAACCGCATGTACCGCTGCTTTTACGGCGAAAGCGACCGCCTGCTCGCGCGCGAAATAGCGCTCGAAATAATCAACCGCGCGGCTAAGATAGGAGCGGTCATGGTCGCCTCGGCAATGATTAAAACCGGCGAAGGCAAAAGCCCCGAAAAGCCTATCGGGCTTGTCGTCGAGGGCACGACGTTCGGCAAGCTGTTTTCTTATAAAGAAAAATTTAAGCGCTACCTCGAAGAATACACGTCGGAGCGCGGCTTGCATTACCGCATAATCACGGGCAAAAATCTGAACCTTATGGGTACGGCCTTAGCGGCGAATTTGCTATGAAAGAATCGATAGAAAATTATCTGGAAAACATCTATATGCTCTCGCTGGAGCGCGAGGGCGCGGTTCGCTCGGTGGACATAGCCAACAAGCTCAACGTAAGCCGTCCTTCGGTTTTCGGAGCTATTGCCGTTTTGAAAGAGGGCGGGTACATCGAGCAGCAGTCTTACGGCGACATTATGCTCACCCCAAAAGGCGTTTCAAAAGCTAAGGAAATTTACGCCAAGCACCTTGCGCTTACGGAATTTTTGATAACCACCTTGGGCGTGTCGGAAGAAACGGCGGAGGCCGACGCGTGCAAAATCGAGCACGACCTGTCTGAGGAAACCACGCAAAAGCTTTTGGAATTTGTAAAAAAACGCCATGGTGAATAAAACTAATTAAGCTTAAATAATTTCAAATTAAGCACTATTTGACTTGCTATGCGGTATAATTTTTATATTTTTTTATTCTTTATTCGAGTTTGCTAGTGGCAGGCGATATTAAGTTTTAAAATAATTCGGGGAGAAAATTGGGTTTGATTAGCCGTTTGTGAAGTAAGCCGTCTTCAAAATTTGTAAGCATAATAACGTTAAATAGGCACGGCTAATATTAAATTTTGCCAATATGACAAAATATCGAAAAAGCAAAAAGAGAGGGTAGCACAAACGCGCGGCCTCTCTTTTAATCTTTAATATATTTAATAAAATTCAGTTTAGTTTATGCTTTTGACAGGGAGCATTTCGATATATCCGCGCCAGCCCATAGGCATAAGCTGCATTCTCGGCGCAAGCTCTTGCGCGTACGCATAACCGTAAACTTCAGGATTAAATTTGCAGATGCGCTCCATACACGAGCCGACCGCTTTTTGATAATTTACGTCATCGTACGGCTCGCCCTGAAACACTAATAACTTGCAGGGCTTAAGGTCAATGACGTCAAACCCCTCGGGGATTTTTCCCGAATAATTCGACGGAACTTCAACGCCGTGAGCGTAAATCCCTGTCCCCGCTGGGCGCATATTATCCGGCAGCCATACGCCAACCGGCTCGTAAAGGGCTTCTTTAATTCCGCATAGAATATCCCACGGAGCAGGCGCATCGGGCGTACCGCAGCCAACCTCCTCACAGTAAGAAAAATAATCGCCGGCCTTTTTACTGCGCCGCAATATAAGTTTACGCTCAGGGCGTTCGACGATTTGGGTAAAAATAACCGCAATTTGTTCTTTCACGGCCAATCCCTCCGATTTTAATTTTTGGCGGTCGAGATAACGATAAGGGATTAGCCAGCCGTTTGGGGCGGGATAATCGGTATATTTTTTTGGCGTAATGCCGAAGGCGTTTGAAAACGCCCGTGTAAAACCCTCATGGCTGTCAAAGACGAAGTCCAAAGCGATATCGAGCACTTTCGGCCTGCCGTTTCGCAGGGCGTGTGCAGAAGCGGTCAGGCGTTCGCGGCGAATATATTCAAAGGGAGACATCCCCGTCTCCTCTTTAAACAGCCTCGCCGCATGGTATTGCGAATATCCCGCCGCTTCCGCGATAGCTTTTGCCGTAATTTGCTCTTGCAGGTGAGCCGATATATACGACCGCATTTTTTCCACAGCTAAAAACACTTCGTTCTTTGCTTTATTCATCGTAAATCTCCCCTCCTCGCATTTAATTATGAGGGAAATCGGATTAATTTTCTTGACCTGAAGCGCTAAGTTATACTTTTTATATCCTAATATTATAGCGTTAAATAAAGCTAAGTTTATTGCAAAACGCAGAAAAACCTAAACTACCCACTCGCCGTCTTTGAACAGCTGAACCTTTTCGCCTTTTTTGGTGACGCCCACGATATCCATGTCCTCTGTGCCGACCATAAAGTCGCAGTGCTCCATGCTGTCGTTGACCCCAATTTTGTCGAGTTCTTCCAAGGTCATTTTGCTGCCGTTTTTGACGGTCGTCGGGTATGCCTTGCCGAGCGCCAAATGGCAGCTGGCGTTTTCGTCGAACAGGGTATTGAAGAAAAGCAGCCCCAGCTTGTGAATGGGCGAACCCTTGCCGATGAGCGCGACTTCTCCGATAGAGCGGCTGCCCTCGTCGGTTTCAATGATGTTTTTAAGCGCATCGTAACCTTTTTTGGCGGAATAATCGACTACGCGCCCGTCTTTGAAAGTAATTGAAAAATCGTCGATGATGTTGCCCTGGTTGACGAGGGGCAGCGCGTTTTTGACAACGCCGTTTACGTTGTATTTATGCGGGGCGGTGAAAATTTCCTCCGTGGGCATGTTGGCTGTGAAGGCTATGTCGTCCTGCGCCATTTCCTGAGCCGCGCACCAGATGTGCCCCAGTGCCAGACCGACTTTGAGGTCGGTGCCGTTTTTGCTTGTGAGGTGCAGGTAGTCGAAATCGTGGCCGTTGAGGAACATCGCGCGGCGGTTGAGCGTGGCGATATGCTTTTCCCATGCCGCGGTCGGGTCTTTTTCGTTAAGGCGCATAGTTAGCGCGATTGCGTCCCAAAGCTTGTCGACGGGGTTTTCGGCTCCGGGGAAGACCTGTTTTGCCCACGCCTCGGTGGGGACGGAAACCACAAGCCAGCGGATTACGTTGCTCATCGATGCGGCCTGGTACTCCTTCAAAGCCGTGCGGGTGGCTATCGAGGAGGCTTTTAGCTTTTCGGGGTCTACGCCTGCGAAAATCGACGGGTCGCCCGCCGCGATGCTGATTACGCACATTTTTTCCTTGACGATGTCGTTTTTCTTGTCGATGAACCATTGGGGAACTTCCTTTAGGGTTTCGATTGTCTCGTGGTCGTACTTGATGCGCGAAAGTTTTTCGTCCCTGTAGTCCACCAAAACCTTTTTTGCGCCGTGCTTATATGCGGCCTCGGCTATGTAGCGGGCTATGTCGGCGCATTCGACGGGAGAGTTGATGCACAAGGACTGTCCTTTTTGCAGGTTTACGCCGATTTTTATACACAATTCGGCGTAATGGGCGAGCTGTTGTTTGGTTAGCATTTGTTTATCTCCTTAAAAAATTGGTCACAATCATTTTAAACGTTTGGCTTGGTTAAGTCAATAAAAATCCGAAAAAAGTTTCGCCGCGCTCTTGAAAGGGCGTAGCAAGTGTGTTAAAATATTTTTATTAAAAGCTAAATAGGAGGGTTAAAAGTATGGCGCAACCGGCTGTTACCGGAGGCGCGCTTAAGGCGCTTATCGGTGTTTTGGTGGTAGTGGTTATTCTTGTGGGGGCGATTATCGGCTTGGTAAACCTGACGCCGCGCCAGCTCGGGCTGCAGGGCGCGGTAATCCAAGGCAAAACCTTGGACGAGCACGGGCTTGCCGACTACAAGTTTAAAGAAATTATAGAGGCGTTCAAAGATTTGACGAAAGACGCCGAGGGGATAGAGGAGCAGCTGGTCGAAAACCGCGTCGACGGACAGTCCCAGACAAAAGCGGAGGAAAACCTCAAGGGCGGCACGGCTGAAAGCTCGGGAAAAATCGATTATACGTCGCTTTACCAAAACAAGGTTTATTATTCCGAATCAAAGCAAATCGAGTACACCGACGACTCGCTCGGCGCGATAATGAACAACGTTTTGAGCTCGGCTTCGATTTCGCTCGACGGCGGCGCAAAGGAAGTCTTTTTAAGTAACGCGGGCATCGAGGCCTTGGCCGCGCGGAGCGTGGGGATAAGCGGCGTAACGGTCAAAATCGCGGAACTCACTCTTGACGCGCGGGACGGCAAAATCAACATGCGCATCATAGCCATCATTGATTTGACCCAAATCAGAAACGATCCCGCGGTAAAGGAAATCCTCGATAAAATCTCCGGGCTTGTCAAAATTCCCGACCCGCTCAAGGTCGTTGCGGAAATCAACGTCGAACTGGTTCACGACAAGGCGAACAATACGATTGCGCCGAGCGGCAACGGAACGGTGATTATCCAAAACAGCCGCACGGTAACCGACATACTGTTCTCCGTACAAAACCAAATCACGGAAGACGGCATTGCGTCTTACTTGGGCGACGCGGTCTGCCGCATTATCAACAACCTCGGCAAGGTTACCTCGGTCGAAAACGGCAAAATAGTTTTTCAAACGTATACCCGCGGGGAATGAGGCAATTACCGATTACTGAAATAATAAAGAGCCCGGGGTTTAATCCCGGGCTCTTTAATTGTTTATAAATATTCAGTTTAAAATGCCGCGCGTGAAAATAAGTTCTTTGTTAAATAAAAGGCAGGGTCAGACACGGTTTTATTCTCTGTAAGCTATCGCGTCGAGTTGGAAGAGCAACCCGTCTTGCCCGCCGGCGTGGGCGAACTCGGTTTGAATAGATTTGCGCGCAGGATAGTTACCTTTGAATTTCGCCTTGATTACCTTTTCCATAATCGGAATGTTCCAGACGTCGCGGAACAGGCAGTCCATTTTTACGACTGAATCCAGCGTCAATCCCACCGACGCCAGCCGTTTTTCCAAATGCCCGAAAGCGCCCTCGATTTGTTTTTCGATCGTCTGTCCCACATTACCCACACAGTAATTGACGAAAACAAAGCCTCCCGCCTCTACGACGCCCGAATGCGCCCAATCCTCGTTTATGTCGCTTCTTATGATTTTTGTCATATTTTTACCCCCTTTATTCAGGTAATTCCGCTTAATACGCTTTTTGCAATACGTTAAAACCCCAAACTTAAAACGCGAGTTTTTCGGTAATGAAGGGCGCGACTTCGGATATTTTTAACCTTATCTGCTCCATGCTGTCGCGCTCGCGCAAAGTAGCGGTGCCGTTGTCGAAAGTTTCGAAGTCGACGGTCAGGCAGTAGGGTGTGCCGATTTCGTCCTGGCGGCGGTAGCGTTTGCCTATGCTGCCCGCGTCGTCGTACGAGCAGGCGAAATACTTTGTGAGTGAGAAATAAATTTCACGCGCTTTTTCCGACATATTTTTTTGCAGCGGAAGCACCGCGATTTTGTAGGCGGCGAGAGCGGGGTGCAGGCGCAGAACGACCCTGATTTCTTTTTCGAGCTGTTCCTCTGCGTAAGCCTCGCACAATACGGCCAACATCAGGCGGTCGGCTCCGATTGAGTATTCCACCACAAATGGCACAAACCTTTCGTTTGTCAGCGGGTCTAGGTATGTCATGCTCTTGCCCGAATACTTTTCGTGGCGGGAAAGGTCAAAGTCGGTGCGGTTGTGTAT
>DAITPX010000048.1:0-9221 GCA_036833365.1 Clostridia bacterium
TTACGGCTCGCCCAAAATCCTTAACTCCCAGCATCAGCCCCCATTTGGGCAACGAAGGCCAACACCAGAAACTTCATAGATGTGCCCTTTGACGATATTTTAGCCCCGTCTTCAACACAGTGGTTTCTGACTAGAATACTGCACCACCTTTAACGATTTATATTATAGCATAAATTTCAAAAAAATGCAAATATCTTTGAGGTATTGCCGTTTTGCATATGTAACGCCTCGGGCTTTTTGGGCGTTTTAGCGCGGTTTTTTTGTATATTAACGCGCCGGTTTTTGCGCGTATCCGTGGCTCGTCGATATCGGCAACCGTGTTTAGCCTTTATCCGGATTAAATGCCCTTATATTATCCCGCGGAAAATTTAATTCTTCCTCCGGCGAAGCTTAATCGAATTAACCCGCCCTCGATGATTTTTAAATTGCTATAATCATAAATTTAATAATCTTTTAGGTACAATCATACCAAAAAACCTTCCTTTTTTCAACTAAAAACACACCCTGATATCCAAATTTTGCCATGCCTCCCGAATCTAGGCGGCTCATTCCAAAGTCTGATGCAAACAAAACCGAACCGCGCTAACCCTCAATGCGGCCATAATTATATATTCGTTTACCAAGATATTCCCAACGAAGAAAATTTGCTACCTGAATTTACCCGCAAAACGTAAATTTCTTTACGCGGTCGAAGGCATATCGAAAAATATGTCTAATAATACTTAAGACAAAAAAACTAACCCACAAATTTAATCCCCAAAGCTTTCGCAAAACCGTTTCCCTCTGGGAATAAAAAGTATACCGCTTTTTCGTCGTTTTTGTTTTTTAACGAACGCACCACATATTTTGTCCCCTTGGGGGAGATTCCGCCCTCGTGCATGACCTCGTAATTTTCCTCGAAAATAAGATAATCGCACTCGGGATGGGCTTCATACGCTAAGCTGCCCCCACCCTCATCCCACGACGAGCGGTCCAGTTCAATGCGTTTCAGCACGTTGCCGCCGGCGTCGAATTCCGATACGGTAACCGTTCTCAGATAGTCTATAAATCGCATATTCAGGGTAATTTTCCCGTCGTAAGTTAACTCCTCGCTTTTGCCGCTGATTTTTTTACTTGCTTTTAAGTTTTGCTCTATGCTTAACGATGTCAGCGCGGCGCTGAGGCCCGCGTTGGATGAGCCCTGCCCGACGTAGTATTCGTTTTCGTTTTGTTTTTTGCATATTTTGTTTAAGGAAAGCATACCGCCTAAAAGCTCGTAAGTGTAGTAAAACGTAGCTTCCACCGTTATCTTGCCGTTAGGAGCGGCGTCGGAATCGGCTATCGCGATGTTGGCATCGTAAAAATATTCTACGCTCTCCAATGATGTATATGTTGTTCCCGAGTTCTCCACCGTCTTTACATATAGCGCCATCGCGTTTTTGTCTTCGAAATCGTCCGTAGGATAGCAGGAGTACCCGCCTTTGCTTATATCGTATTTCTTGACGTAAACGAACATGCCGACAAGGTAGTCCTCATTAAAAACAAGCCCGTCCTCCTTCCCGTCGGGCATCGGCTGAACCAGCTGACAGCCAGATAAAACCAACATTACTATTACGATAATTACCGCGGTAAAAGTTTTATTCATTATCTTCCTCCAATTTGCCGTCAAAATCCAATATGTCGGCAGGCTTGCATTTTAAATGGTAACAAATTTTATTCAGCGTCGTAAAACGCACCGCTTTGGCTTTGCCGCTCCGCAGAACCGACATGTTGGCCTCCGTTATTCCGACAAGCTCGCAAAGCTCCTTTGAGGTCATTCCGTTTTTTTTGACGATTTCGTCCAGGGTGATTATTACCGCCATCATATCACCAGCTTGTTTTCCTCGCTGAGCTCTATCGCCTTTATCATGAGCTTGGAAAAAATCATAATCAGGCACGTAATAAGTATCATGCCTATCGGTATAGAAGATTTATAGCTGACGTTATACAGTTGCGGTGAAAGGCACATATATATCAAATTTTGCAGAACCGCGGAAATAACCAGCGAAAACACCGCGAATACGCTTGTTTTTTCGATTTCGCGCAGCGCCGTCAGGTTTTGCGCGCCGAACATGTCTTTTTGCAATAGCTTTACAAACACCTTAGCTTTGAGGTACAAGGCTATCACGAAAAAAGAAGGCGCCGCTTTGATTACGGCCACGGCTGTTATCGCAAACACATTCACTCCGCGGCCAGCGGCGGGTAGCTCAAAGGGCGCCGTTTGGGGCAATTCCGCGATGGAAAGCCTCGCCTCCAAAAGCGCAATGAAAAACACCTCAAACAACGCGGCCACCGTCAGAATAACAAACAAAATGTGGGCATATAAAGTTGTTTTTGCGTCGCTATGCTTCATGCCGAGATACAGCTCCGTTATCAGGCACAGTATCAAAAGAGAAACGAAGCCCGACGAAAAGCCCCACAGTACCGAGGTCTGGGAAACCGCTTTCATATATTTGGGTTGGTCTTGAAGCAAAGGCAATTGTATCACGTGGGGATTGACGCAAAAATATAGCGTGACAAACAAAAGACCGCTCAGCGCCGCCCACAGCAGATTGCTTTTGTGAAAGCGCTTTGTTTTTATTATACGCACCGTGGGAAATATCAAAGGCACTGCCCCTATCGCGATATAAATAAAATAAGACAAAACACGGCTTGCCGCGTCCGCCTTTCTTATCAGATTACCAATGGAAATAAAGGGCTGCGCTATCCAATTCGTCAATTCCAAGCCTTCCGCATTCAAAAACAACGCGAGCGCCGTAAAAACGGCCGTGCAGCAGGCGTACAATACCAATTCGGCTTTGCCGATTGTTTTTTTCATTATATACTCCCTAAAATTATTGTTTATCGATAATATAATATGTTATTTATTATCGTTTGTCAACAATTTTTTATATTATTTTTAAATATAAACGAAGATGCTAAGGCATTCATTAAAGCTTTTGCCTTGAAAACAGCTTATAATAAAAGAAAAGGCCGACGAATATCGCGGTCTAATAACTAACAAATTGAGGACTAAAATATATCGTTCATATTCAGTTTCACCGTTTTTTGCGGCGGGCTTTCAGGGTGGATTGTTGCTCTTTTCTAAAAACCAAGAATAACGTCGGCAGCCCTGCCGTCAAATCAAAATAATAAAAAAATATATTTTAAAAACGCTAACCTACTTTTTAATTCCCAATTCGACCAGCTTTATGTAATGCGGTATGTCCTCGGTCTTAGGGCGGAAATAAAAAGCCGCGTTGCAGCACGCGCACCGCCTGTACGGTTTTCCGTCTATTTCGTATTCCACTCCGCTTTTGCACTTGCCGTTATACCTGTTCGCGCAGCCCTCGTCGCTACGCAAAAAAATCTCTTTGACCGAATCGGGACACTCTTTCAGATATTCCGCGCATTTGCCGACATTCCGTACGCGCAAATACAGCAGCAGCGCCGATTTCCACGACAAAAGCCAAAAATGATACGCGCCCTTGCTTTGCATAACCTTCTCCGACGCATAATAGGCGTAACCCGGCCCTTCGTTCCAGCTTCTTTCGCGCGCGAAAAATCCCAAATCCTTGAGCGCCCTGTCAAATTCGTAAACAAATTCCCTTTCGCGTTCCGTATGCATGCTGTCCGCGACAATGTCCGCGCCGTTTCCGTAGTCGGCGGCGCCGAGCCCGTCCTTAAACAGCTTGTAATGGCAAACCAAAAAATCTTTTAAGCGCCGCGCACTTTCGGCCTTGTCCGCCATAAGCTTAAGGACTGCCGGTACGTTTGCATTGTCGGGATAAGCCAGCCTAAAATCGCCGGTCACCGCAAGGCTTTTCAGCCCCATGAGCTCAAATCCGTAGTCGCATAATTTTTCAAGCAAAGCGCGCGAATTTTTCACCTTATTGATTTTTTTGAATCTATCCGCGTCGACCGCCAGTTCTCCGCCGTTTATTTCCCCGCATATAAAAATATTGTAAAGCAGGGTAAAAAACCTATGCGGCGCATTTCTCGATTCCCTCGCTTCAAGGGAAAAATAATCGTGTTCTTCCGGTTTAACCAAAGGCAATCCGAACGCCTCCGGGCTCTTTGCCATTTCGCCGTACGCCGAAACGAATATTTCCCAAACCTGCCTGAAAGCGCTTACAAAATCCGCCCTGTCGATATTTTTCAAAAAATCGCCATGAACAAAAAACTCCCCGGGCAGGCGTATTACCTCGTCCTGCCTGATTTTCGCCCATTCGTTCACCCAATACAAACCGCTCATTTTTCACCTTTTTAACGACAGAAATTAAAATCCGTCTAAACAGTATTTTTTTGCCTTATTAACCAAAAAGGCAACGGTTTAAAACATTATAACATGAATAAAATAAAAGTAAATACTTTGTAAAATTTTGATAAGAAATATTGTTTTTATATGCCGGATAACATTTTAGATTAAAAAATTCACATTAAAAGCAAAAAAAGAATTGAATTTGAAGCCTTTTACGAATAAGAAATCAAAACATAATCAGAGCATAAAAATTCACCCCAAATTGGTATAATGCGATTCAAATTTATAAATACACCCTATCTTTTGTATTGAATTGTTTGCGACAATATGACCGCTATATTACAAAAAACAAAAAATTTACGATTTCAATACGGCTTGAAATAAATATTGCCAGATCTCAAACTTTCAATATTATCTCAATCTAACTAATTCGGACTTTAATTTTTCAGTCGCAGCTTTAGTTCCGCAACCGGAAATTAGGTTCCATGCATTACAAAATGAAAGTTCTCTTAAAATAAGTTAAACAAAATTACATATAAATTTCATATAATTTTACCTTAAAAATTAACCACAATCCTTATTTGAAACTAATTTTGTTCACTCTACCTGCGGCAACAACTCCTCGGCCTTCTCCAAAACGCTTTCAAAATAGCTTACGTCATATTTTTCTTTAAGAACCGCAAGGTTTTGTTTTGCCGCTTCCAAAGCCTCCGTTGCGATTTTTGCCGCTTCCGCCTTGTTTTGGCTAGCCCAGCCGTCGCCGTCCGCGGCGTCGTCGGCGGCTTGAAAAAATATTCCGTAATTAAAACCGAAATTCTCCAGTTCATTAAAATATTTTTCCTCCGCGCCGAAATATAACGCGGGCGCCGCAATGCTGGCGGCAAACATATTCGCGGTTTTCAGCTTTATCATGTCAAGGTATTGTTTTTTCGTTTTGTTGCGCCCCGAAATATCAAGGCTCTGCCCGCACACCATGCCGCCGTGCCCGCTCATTTTGGCGATATAATTAACGGCCGCCAAATACCGCGCGCCGCACTCCCCCGCCGTCATTATTTCAAAGGCGAGGCTCAAAAGCGCGTCCCCCGCCAATATAGCCATAGCCTCGCCGAACTTTTTGTGGCAGCTCGGCTTGCCGCGCCGAAAGTCATCGTCGTCCATCGCGGGCAAATCGTCGTGTATAAGCGAATAGGTGTGAATCATCTCCACCCCCGCCGCCAGCCGCTCGGCGTTTTCGTCCGCGCCGCTCAGCATCGTTGCGCTCTGCAAAACAAAATTCGGGCGCAGCCGCTTGCCGCCGCCCAAAAGCGAATACCTCGCCGCCTCCAAAGCCGCGTTGCCGCTCTGCGCCTCGCCCAAATATTTTTCCAAAATTTTTTCAATATCGTACATTTCGTTCCACCCGCTGAAATTATTCTTTCCGCATGTAAAATTGATTAACGGCTTAACAACTTTTCTAAACCTTCAAAAGCGTTAAACTTTTTTTAAATTTGGCTATGTTTTAAAATAATGTTGAAAGCAAATGAATTTTTAAGGAAAGCATTTTGACTCCTTAGTTCGCCTTTCAAGAATATTCCGCAACAAATTAAGCATTATGATATTCTAAATAGTTAATCCTTTTTCCCGTTTTTATAGCATATTCTATTTCACCTTTTGTACTTTCACCTATGTATCCGTTTTTATTAATCACATAAATTTCATCAGACATATCGATTTTTCTTTTATGTATATCGTCAAGCATTACTTTAATTTCAGGAGTGATGGCATTTCCAAACTCACCATCAGCATGTCCAAACAACCCTACTGAAATAACAATATTACCTTCCAGAGTTAATTGTTTTTTGTACTTTTAAGAACTCATCTTTAAACCTCGTACTCCCACACAAGGTTATTACCTTATATTTCCCTGCCATAATATCCTCCAAATAATGTGGTTCTCTTTAAAGTCTGCTGTTTTTGTATAAGCGTATTCTACATTGCATTGAACCATAAAATCCTTCACTTTTACTTTATCATTTTCAAATACTTCAAGCCCATTTAAACCAATACATATAGTTATTGATATATTTCGTTGCAACACCACTAAACCTATTCATCCGTTTCTTTAATTTACTGTGAATAGCATTTATGTGTTGAATATGATATATTCCTTCTTTGTGCTTTATTCTTTTTACACGCTTATGGCCTAATGAAAATTATCAGCGAACTGAACATACCCTCTTATGACTATCAGTACAAGGGATAGGAGTTATCCCTATACGGCACATCATAGAGCCTTTCTGATATTGATTTGTCAAAATTGCAAAAGCTAAGCGCCCAGCCCGTCGAGCTTTTCCTTAATGACGGTCAGCTTGCCCTTGTATTCTTCGATAGAATCGAAGCATTGCTTCGCCAGCGTTACGCCCTCCTCGAAAAGCGCCAGACTTTCGTCAATCTTTGTGTTTTCATCCTCCATCTTTTCGACAATTTCGTTAAGTTTATTCAAAAGCTGTTCTATACCCATTCTTTACCCCTATATTTTCCCAATCTTTTTATCAATGCAATGTTTCCATTTTAGTTTATCTTATTTCAACTTCTGAAATCTATATGATTTCTTTCTTTCAAATACAAACATACCACTTCTATATAAATTTTAATTAGTATTTATAATTTTATAACGCATTATAGTATTTTCTCAACCCGATTTTTTTTAAGTTACGCGCGCTTGGACTATCAACTCTCAAAACTAAAAATAAACGCCTTCGTCAATTCCTAAGTTATTAGTCGAAATTGTATTAATTTAAAACCCGATAATACCTACAAATCACATCGCCGCCGGACTTAAAATTCCTCTAAATCCCTAAAATTATCACTCAAGGCATCAAAACCTAACTTCCCGCCTTAATATCTTTTATTTCCGCGTCGGCGGCTCCGCCCTCCAGCACAAAACTGACGGCATCGCCCCGCCCGATTTCGCTTATATTTTTGACGATTTTTCCTTCCTTTACAATCTGCGTCAAGCCCCTGCTCAAAATTTTAGCGGGATTATTTGCGTCCAATCGCGCCGTAAGCCCGCCGATTTTGGTCTCAATCGCCGAAAATCGCCCCGCCGCCGCGGCGTACATTGCGCCCAGGCTCAGCTTGGTTTGCCCGACAAAGGCGTTCAGCCTGGCTTTGGCCGACGTTTCCAGCCGCCTCAGAAGCGAAAGCGCCGCCTGTCTGGCCTTTTCGACGTCCGCGGTCACCAATTCCGCGGCTTCGGTGGGCGTAGCCGCGCGCTTGTCCGCGGCAAAATCCGCCAAAGTAAAGTCGGTATCGTGCCCCACCGCGGAAACGACGGGCACCGCCGAAAGGTTGATTGCCCTCACCACCGCCTCCGAGTTAAACGCCGACAAATCCTCCTCGCTGCCGCCGCCCCTTGCCAAAATCACCGCGTCCACGTCTTTTTTTGCGGAAAAATATTTCATTCCCCGCACGATTGCTTCCTCCGCGCCCTTGCCCTGTACTTTTACGGGATACAAAAAAATGTCCGCGCTTTTGTCCCTTCGCTGCGCCACCGCCGCAATGTCGTGTATGACCGCGCCCTCCGCCGAGGACACCACCCCGATTTTTTTGCAGCTGCGCGGCACCGCGCGCTTTCTCGCCGCGTCGAAACAGCCCGCTTCCTCCAAACGCTTTTTGAGCAGCAAAAATTTTTTATATTGCTCTCCCAAATCGTTTTGCGGCGTGATTTTTTTGACGAAAAACGAAATTTTGCCGAACGCGGTCAAAAAATTCACCGCGCCCTCGGCCACGACCTCCGTCCCGTTGGCAATCCCCCCGCCCGCCTGCGAGAGGTACGCGAAGCAATCTATCTGCGACAAGCTGTCTTTGAGTGAAAAATACACCGATTCCCTGTTTTCGCGGTAATTCGTTATTTCGCCCTTCACGCAAATGTTGCCGAGCAACGGTTCGCTGTCGACAACTCCCTTAAAAAAATTATTAAGCTGCGTAACGCTGATTATCAACATATTCTCCCAAATTTTCAACTTATAAAAGCTATCGTAACATTTCGGCGGATTAGCGGCATTCGGGGAAATTATTTTCAAAGCTAAATTTCTCCGCCTAATCAAAACGCCGCCCAAAAACCAAATTTTATGACTCCGACTAAATTTTCGGCCCTTTATCCGTTTTTAAACCGAAATCCCCGCTTTACCCAAGCCGCCTTGCCGCCTTTTTAATTAAACTTATCAGCAGCAAAAGCCCTGTTCTCAGCCGTTGCCAACATTCATTTAAAACTTAAAAACACCGAGCCGACGCGAAAAAGAAAAAACGCCGCCTTATTCCGCAGCCCTTTCTTCTATTTCCTGCTTTACAAACTGCGCCAAAAGCCCGTTCACGTACGACAGGCTTTTTTCGGTGGAGTATTTTTTGGCTATTTCCACCGCCTCGTTGACGCAGACCGCCGCAGGGGTGCCCACCTTCAGCATCTCGTGCATCGCCAGCACCATTATGGCAAGGTCTACCTTAAACACCCTGTCGATTTTGTACCCCTTGGAATATTTCGTCACCTTTTCCTTGTATTCCTCCAGGTGGTCGACGGTTCCGTTGTAAAGCTTGCTGAGCAAAATCTTGTCTTCCTCGGTAAGCGCGCTTGGGTCGAAAAGGTCGAGCGAAAGCCCGTTTCTCTCCCCCGTAAACAGATATTCGTAAATCAAGCAAAATGAAATTTCCCGCGCGTATCTTCTCATAATTTTCAAAAACTTACTAACCCTTTGACAGAGCCAAAGGGTTACTAAAAAATTTTTCAGTTATCCTCAAACTGCACGTCTATGACGTGAACGTTCACGTCCTTGACGGCAAATTCGGTCATCGTTTCCAGCGTATTTTTAATCGCCGATTGAACCTTGCTGGCAACGTCGGAAACATTGACATTGTAAAGAACCTTGATGTACACGTCAATATAGAGCGAATCGCCTACATGGTCGATTTTTATATAATTGTTCGT
>DAITPX010000049.1:0-3661 GCA_036833365.1 Clostridia bacterium
TATTAATAAAACCACCAAACCTACGGCGGAAAGCGATATGATAAGCTTAATTTTTTTTTTATTCATTGCAAATTTTATTCTCCTATTAATAAATATAAACGCCGCCGATTTGAAATAATCCCGCGCCAAAAATATAATACCTATGCAATTTCTTGCCTTTTTCATGATGCCAGTTGTCAATAACTCTAGCGTATTTGCTGCCGTCATGATATTCCCTGTATCCTATACCGTTTATATAATGGGCTTCGAAAACATTAATCGGAATAATGCACATAAAACACATTCTATTAGCGCGAACCTCAGCTTTATAAGCTTCCCATGTTTCAGCGGGATCCGTTAATATAATAGAATAATTAGTTTCATTTTCTATATAACTTTTAATTCTTTGATGATACTCTGAGGGCGTAAAGGGGCCGTTTCTCATGTAAGAATGAATTACCAAAAAGGTGGATCCCATTTGGTCGTATGGAATAGGGTCGCTTAGGCGATATCTATAATAGGAAACAATATTATATGCCGAGGTTGCACCACAGTGATTATATATTGTACTACCATCCAATGCTGTTAGCGTGCCGAAATAACCTGTAGTGCCATATGTGACTATGTCATAATAAATTATATTTTCCGGGTAAAAATCGCCGGCGGGTAATTCGTCTTCGTATTTAATAAGATCAAAGATTGACCATTGGTTTCCGTTTAATCCAATTGCTCCACGTGTTTCTTGCAGTGCGTTTTTCTTATGTATGTTCGGCTCAGCGCAAAAATCATAAAACTTATTGATTTGCGTTTTGTCTTGAGCGGTCACCTCTGTCTCGCCGTTAGTATATATTTTGGACGTCCCGCTTCCTGCTGTTTTCACTGTCAGAAAGCCACCCGGGCCGCAATAAACGAGCTTGCCGCTATTGCTTGTTTTTGCGAGCTGATTGACGTTGTTATAGCCTTCAGAGCCGAACTCCAAAAGCGAGGGGTTTTCCCTGTTTGCGTTTACCACCATGTACGAGCCGTCGTCCATCTCGACATAGTACGCGAACATATTGCCGTCAAGGTCGTAAAGAGGGGTGATTTGCTTCGGTAATACTGAAAAGGGCTTAATGCCTTCCGTTTTTTGGTGAATGCCTATCGTTATGTATAGGTCCAATTCGTCAAACGCCGCGGCTTGCCCGCTTTCCGCTTGGGCGTACGCTCCGGCGGGCAGCAAAATTAACGTCATCGCAATCGTCAGGCACAGCAAAAGGCTTGTTATTTTTTTCACAATTCGAGCTCCTCCTTTTTTATGATTAATTTCATTTTAACATATACTAAATTAATTGCAAGCCCTCTGAGGCAAAGATTTGGCTGATTTGCAGCTGAATTTCGCCTGGTTTTTTAGTTTCGCCAAAGTTCGGCAAAAACCGCGTTTTTCTTAATCCGGCGAACTGACATAGCCGGATTTTTGGCAAACGATTTTTATTTTGCGCTTATCATAATTGGTTTTTTTCAGCCATAAATTACAATATGAATTTGGACAAGATGTTCCCCGCCGATTGGCAGCCCGCTTTGGCAAAGCTGGACAAATCAAAGCTCAACGAAATCCGCCTCAGGGCAAACCAGCCCGCGGCGGTGCTTTGCGGCGGCAAAAAAGCCTTTTTGTCTGCGGCGGGCATGTGCTCGCTGAGGGAAAACGCGCTTGTGCCCGAAAACTCCGTTTTGGAAAGGGTGCTTCTGAACGCCTGCCAAAAGTCTGTCTACGCTTTCAACGAGCAAATAGTCAACGGCTACCTGACGGTGGCGGGCGGCGTGAGGATAGGCGTTTGCGGCACCGTCACAAGCGAAAACGGGAAGGTTTTGTCCGTAAAGGACATTTCGGCGCTCAATATCCGCGTTCCCCACGAGGTGAGGGGCTGCTCCATAAGCGTGCTCGGACACCTCGAGCCCCTGTGTAATTTGCTTGTCATTTCGCCGCCGGGGGCGGGCAAAACCACTTTTTTGCGCGATTTGGCGCAGCAGATGGGGCGGAAAAATTTCGACATTCTGATTTGCGACGAACGCTTTGAAATTGCGGCGTCGGCAAGCGGCGCGTCGGCCTATGAGATGAACGGCTGCGACGTAATGTCGGGTGCGGACAAGGGCTACGTTTTTGACGTGGGCATAAGGGCGATGTCGCCCGAGCTCATAATCTGCGACGAAATTTTGCCGGAGGACATGCCCCCAATCAAAAAAATCGCAAACAGTGGCGTAAAAATTTTCGCGTCTATGCACGGCGCAGATCTGGGCGAAATTTCGGAAAAAATCGGCGTGAACACCGTTTTCGACAAATTTGTGCTGCTTTCCAAGCGGCGCGGGTTGGGGACTATCGAGGGTGTTTTCGGCAAAAACCTTAAGAAAATCGGCTGATTATACCGAATACCTGGGAATTTAAACGGTTTTTTATTAATATTGCGGAACAGAAACCGATTTTGTAGCTATTTTTAAAGAAATTGTGCTGAACGGTTGATAACACGCGCGAAAATCGTCTGATATTTGTAAGGTCAAGGGAGCGAATACGGCAAAAATCTGACTTGAAGGAACGGGCCAATAGAATAAAAAATAAAGCTTTTTGGATAAAGATGGCAAGCGACAGTTATTAGAAATTTAATGGAGAGTATATATTTCACCTGATTATAACGTAACTGTCACGGAAAAGACACGCTAAAACCCGTGAAAAACGTAAAAAAACCGCTAAAAAACGCGTAAAAAAGGGATAAAAATTTATGAAAAAACCGCTCGGAAGGGTAGAAAAATGAAAATACTTTTGTGTTTTTTGGTGATGGGAATAAGCGTTTTCGCGGGCAGGGTGCTGTCCGAAAAATATCGGCGCAAGGAGCGGTTTTATTTTGACCTCGTCACCTTTTGCACAAGCTTTCGGGTGAATTTGGGTTACAGACGCGAGACGGTTTGGGAGGTTTTCAGGCAAAACCCGTATCAAAAAGATTTTTCCGAATACGCGCAGTCCATGCTGGGCAGAAGCGACGAAGCCGCGTCCGCACAGGACGGGCGGGCGAAGGAAACGCCGGCGGGGCACGCCGGCGAGACAAGGGTGCTTAAAAGCCTGATGATTTCAGAACAGGAAGCGACATATATCGACAATTTTTTCCGCTGCCTGGGCAAAAACGACGCCGAAAGCCAATCGAAGGAAATAGAATTTTACTCTAAATACTTTGAAAAAAAACTGACGGAGGCACAGGAAAACGCGCGGCAAAAGTCGCCTATGGCGATGAAATTGTCCGTTTTGGCGGGATTTTTGGTGTGCATTATGCTGATTTGACGTTAAGGTTGAATTTGAAAGATAAGATTTTTGTGAGAATTATCGAAATTTTGGCAACTTAGAAATATCAGGCGATAAGGGCTCCATTGTTAGGGAGCGTACGTAAAAAACGCAGCTTGGGTTCGAATCCCGATTTCTCCGCCAAGGCGGTTTACAATACCGGAGGAAATTTTGGATGTGATTTGCGGAAATTGGCCTATACGCTTTGCTTCAAGTACCATGTCATCCGTTTGCTGTGATTTGATTAATACTTCGGTAAATTTTCTAGCCGAACTAAATTTGGTCGGCGGAGAAGGCGGGATTTGAAGCTAACATTTTGAAGCATTACTTTCTTAGCGGGGAGTCGGTAAATTGTCTGAAATATTTCAAATTGATAAG
>DAITPX010000049.1:3684-9034 GCA_036833365.1 Clostridia bacterium
CTGTCGCAAAAGTTTCAATGTTTAAATAAAGATGAAATGAAGTGCAAAGTGGCGTAAACGGGTGCTTTGGAGTAAAACATGAAATTTCAATGCAACAGCCGGAGCGAGAAATCCAGATATTTCAGAGGAAAAACAAGCGAAGTAAAAATCGAAATAATTTTGGATTAAAGCTGGCGAAAAGCAGTCGCGGGATTTTGGGTTTGAGTGGCGGAGAAAGCGGGATTTGAAGCTAACATTTTGAAGCATTACTTTCTTAGCGGGGGGAGTTTTTTACTACTCCCTAGCAAAGGAGAGCGGAGAAGGGTTTGGCAGTACCAATTGATTTATCCGTCTACATAAAAAGACAAGGCAGGAAAAAAGCATAGATAATCGGCGGGATTTTAAAGGGTTTTTAGAGTAAAAGCCTTAAGAAATTGCGGAAATAACAGGCAAAAATAAAGTAAAGGTTCGGAATAAAACAGGCGGCGTAAAAAGTTGAAAGATTTTAGGGTAAGCAAACCGAATAGGGTGAAAAAACTTGGTTAAATTGCCGCACAAAATTGAAAATTTTCGGAGTAAAAATTGGAAAGTCAAAGTAAAGCCGGCGAAAAAGGCCATATAAAAAGGATTTACGGGAAAGAAGGAAAATATAGCGGCGAAAAGGTAGTTTGATTTATGGGTATTGAGATTATTTACAAATTGGCGGGCATTGGGCTGATTACCGCGATTGTGTGCATGCTTTTAAAACGCAGCGGAAAAGAGGAAATGTCGACGCTTGTCGGGGTCGCTGGGCTGGTTTTGGGGCTGATTATTTTAATCGACATGATTGTTCAGCTTTTTAATACGCTCCAGTCGCTTTTCGGGTACTGAAATGGATATCGCCAAAATCGTCGCCGTCGTCGTAGTCGCGGTTTTCGCCGTCATGATTTTGCGCCAGCACAACCCCGAAATGTCGGTTTTGGTGGGAATCGGCAGCGGAATTTTGGTTTTTATACTGGTTTTGGACGAGATGTTCGAGGTCGTTTATGCCTTTTACAATCTCGCCGAAATGACGGGGATAAACAGCGGGCTTTTTTCCGTGATAATCAAAATAGTGGGAATAGGCTACCTTTCGGAGTTTGGCAACAGCATCTGCGTGGATGCAAACGCCAAAAATTTGGGGGACAAGCTCCTCCTTGCGGGCAAGGTGCTGATTTTGGTGACCGCGCTGCCCATAGTTATGAACCTTATAGAAACGATAATGGAGATTATCCCGTAACAATCGACAGGGGAAATAAAGTTTAAATTCCGAAAACCTCGGGACGAAAATACCTTAAAGATACTTTGTGAAGCGAATTGCTAAAAAGAAATCAAAAAGCATTAGGGCGACGAAAAGGTTGCTCGAAGCGCAGATATATAAACACTTCCGATAAAAAATCGCGCAGGGTATAACTTTTAAAGCACTTTGCTTATGGAAAGAGCAAAGCCGCGTTTAGATAATATTTACATACGCCGCAAAAACGCGCGAAATTTGCAGAGAACCGAACGAGCGGAGCGCAAGGGATTTTTAAAATGAAAATAGCTGCCGATAAAGTCCGCGAACTATTAAAATTTTGCAGCTTAAAGGACATTGTGAGTTAAAGCAATAGAGTGAGTTAAAGCAATAGAGAAAGTTTGAAAAGCGGCAAATCGTAAATTCCGAAAAGTACCGCTAAAAAACGAAGATAAACAAGGTTTGGCACTGCGGGAATTTTGAAGTCAATAAAAGTTCGGCTTTATGACAAGATTTAAGGATTTCGGGACGCGGCGAACAAATTAAGGTTTATTAAAAGCCGCCTTTAAAAGCGACGGATTGGCGTTTTGGGTAGATTTAAAATTAAAAAATTCCGCTTAAAAACCGGCAGGATTTGGAAGCGGCGGGAATAAATGGGAATCGGCAAGGGTTTCGGAAACGAAAGTTAAGAGGAAGTCGGCCAAAGCTATGCGCGCGGCGAAGAATTTTTGAGAAATAAAAACTATCCGGTTAAGAAGCGCGGATTGTGAGATGTCGGCGGATACGGCGTAAATTCAAAAATTACAAAAGCTGTCCGTTAAAAAAATACGCGGAGGGATTGATGAGGAATTTTTTGTGAAAAAATTAGCGGTAATTTTTGCTTTGATATCGGTTTTGGCGGTATTTTTGCCTGCGTCGCTTTTCGCCGACGAAAACCTCCTGACCGAGCTTGTGGACGAACAGGGCAACGCTATCGAATGGGAGCAGATAGAGGAATATTTCGAGGACCTTAAGTCGGATTTCAAGAGCGGCGGGTCGGCCTTCGATATTTTCAAGCAGATTTTGAGCGGCGAACAGACGGTCGGCGGGGGGAGCTTTTTGAAATACCTTTTCGAAACGTTTTTCCGAAGGCTTGCCGCCGTGCTGCCGATGCTTTTGACTATCGTCGTGGTGGCGCTCCTGTGCGGGGTGCTGACCAAAAGCAAGAGCACTCTTTTCGGCAAAAGCACGAGCGAAATCGTCTTTTTCGTATGCTACGCCGTAATAATCGTGTCGGTAATCACAAGCGTGTGGTCGTACGTGAATTCCACAAAAGAAACGCTCACGAAAATAAAAACCCTGACTAATATAGCCATGCCCGTTTTGCTGGCGTTTATTTCGGCGGCGGGCGCCAAGGTGGGGCTGGCGGTTTATCAGCCAAGCGTGGCGCTTTTGTCCAACGGGATAATCGAAATCGCGTGCGGGCTTGTGATGCCGCTCATAATAGTTACGTTTGTGTTTTCGGTGGTGTCCAACCTTTCGGACAACATCAAGCTGGACAAGATAGCAAATTTTTTCAGGAACTTCGCGGTTTCTGTATTCGGTATAGCGTTTACGGTTTTTTCGGCATTTTTGACGGTGCAGGGAATAAACGCAAACGTTTTCGACAGCATATCGATACGCGCCGCAAAATTCGCCACAAAGAATTACATACCCATTTTGGGCGGGTATCTGGCCGACGGAATGGACTTGATTTTGGCCAGCTCGGTTTTGGTCAAAAATGCTTTCGGGGCGGTGGCCCTGCTGCTTTTGGCGCTTACGATTGCGGTGCCTATCGTGGAAATGCTGGTTTTCAGCCTGCTGCTGCAGCTGACCGCCGGCATTATCGAACCCGTTACGGACGAGCGGATTGTCAAATTTTTGTCGTCCGTTGCAAAAAACATTACGCTTTTGATAGTGGTGCTTTTGGGCGTGGCGTTTATGCTGTTTATCGTGATATTGCTTATCATTTCGACGGCGAACGTGTTTTGATTTTTAAACTAAGAAAATAATCGCAATAAAAAGCGGTAAGGAGTGCAGCGGCGCAATTGAATTCTCTTGAAAAAATTTAAGGCGGGGTTTTGATACGGCGCCGAGGTTTGCTGAATGAGGTTTACAAGCAAACGCGCTGAAAAAGGTATTTAGGAATTCTCTTGAGAAGGTGCAAAGAAAAATTTAAAGCGGCTTTAAGATAAAAACGGCGTTGGCGTTGAGGGAAAAGGCTTTGAATTTAAGGCGGCCGTAAGCAAAGAAATACGGGAAAAACATGCCGGGAAATCGGCGAAAAAGATTTGGAATTTCTGTGCGGCAGAACATGAAGAAGAAAATAAGATAAAAATGAAACTCAAAATAAAGAAAAAGAAAGAAGGAGGCGGTTTTGAATGACAGTTTGGCTGGTGTCTATCGTGGGGATTGTGGCGCTGACGCTTTTGGTCGATATAATCGTGCCGCAGGGGGAATCGAACAAATACATAAAGGGCGTTTTGGCGGCCGTCGCTACGCTCGTTTTGGTGCAGCCCATTCCCGCGGTTTTGAACGGAAGTATTGACATAGAGCAGTATTTTCAGGGAGAGGAGACGTTTTTGGACGAGGAGCTGGCGCGAAACCTCGAAAACATTAAGTCGTCGCAAATCGAGACGAGCGTCGTTAATTTGCTGGAAAGCAAGGGCGTAGGCAACGCGCTGGTGACGGTGGATTTCGAGGACGAAACAAACTACACGGTGACGGTGAATTTGAAAAATGTAGTAATAGCCGACAACCAAAAACATATATTTAATAGTAAGTTGGTGCCCGCTATTATTGAAAAAGAGTTGGGTATTCCCGCGGAAAGGATAAAAATCTATGGCAGCTAAGATTTGGGAAAAAATTAAGAGCATTAAGCACATTGAGATTTATGTCGCCGTTTTGCTGTGCATCGTGGCTTTGATAATATTTTTCTCGGGGTTCGGCGAAAAAAAAGAGGATAAAATAACCGTCGACAACTGGGAAACGAAGATTTTGAAAAAGGTGACGGAGGTCGTGGGAAATATCGAGGGCGTGGGAAAGCTCACTATAGCCATCACCTACGACAGCGGTATAATAAACGAATATCTCTATGAAGTGAAAACCGTGACTACGGGCACGGGCTCGACCGAAACCAAAGAGGTGGTGAGCGTGCGCGGGGAGCCTATCGTGCTTAGGGAGCTTTATCCCGCCATACGCGGCGTGGTCGTCGTGGCTGAGGGCGGCTCAAGCGCCGAAACGAGGTTTAAAATAATCAAAGCGTTGGTTACCCTACTTGGAGTTGACTCGGGTCAAGTCGAAGTATTCGGATATAAAAAATAATTGGAGGATGTTTATATGTCAAAAAAGAAAAAAATTGTCCTGTTGGTCGCTATGGTAGCGGTGCTGGTTATCGCCGCGTACGTCAATATCCTGCTCCTGAACAAGAACAATCAGGACCCGAACGACGACCCTACGCCCACCGGCAGTTTTTATACGCAAGCGAGGGCCGACAGGCAGAGCACGAGGGATTACGAGCTGAGCCTGCTTAACGAAATTATCAACACGCCGGGCGACGAATACGCCCAAGCCAGGACAAACGCTATCACACAAAAGCAAAAGATAATCGACATTATCGAAACCGAGCTCTTAATCGAAACCGCGCTTAAGGCGCAGGGCTACGGTGACGCTATCGTTTCTATGAGCCCTAACAGCAATTACATTATGATAACGGTGGAACTGGAAAACGACGAGCTTGCCAGAGAGGACACGGCGAAAATCCACTACATAGTCACCAGCCACGTCGACGTTACCGATACCAACTTCATAAAAATATTGCACACCTAAGGGCGGCGCAAATAATTGTAATTTCTTGGGGTTTATGCTATACTATTTCATAATGGGCCTGAACCTAGGGGGATTTTATGAAGATAGTATCGAAAAACGACGGGAGCGGCAAGGTTGTTTACAGCAGCGAAATAGTTAAGGGCGTTGTCGACTGCGCAATCGCCGAGATTGACGGCGTTGTGAAATATGACAAACGCACCAAAGAAAGCAAAAAACAAACGAACAATTATATAAAAATCGACCATGTAGGCGATTCGCTCTATATTGACGTGT
>DAITPX010000050.1:0-9008 GCA_036833365.1 Clostridia bacterium
GAACAGCGGAAAAACCAAAATAGGTATTATCCACGCGATTTTGTAGGCGGGGTTCATGGGCTTGTTTAAAATGTGGATTACGAAAATCAAAGACACCGACCTTAGGATAATGTTGAGGGCGGGCAGCTCGACGGAAAGATAAATCAGAAAATAAGCGAGGTAAGCGATTTGGAGCAGCAGAAACAGCGCGCACCAGAAAAAGTTATTGGAAATTAAGCCCTTAAGTTTTTTCATACCTCACTTACCTATCTTTTACATTAAAAGCAACTTTATACCGTGACGGAAAAAACCTTTTTCTTTTGTTTGTTCTAATTAAATCTTATATTGTTTCTAATCTTAGTCGATTTTGTTCCCTGGTATTTGACGGATTTAATGTGCGGGGAAATTCGTCCGCCGTTTTAGATTATTCCGCGCAACCGTTGCCTGGTAGGTAATCTCAGAGCCGAACGGTTTTTCGCGGAAAATTATGGTTTAGAGCAATTGCAGTAAACACTGAATTTTATCGAACAGTCGGCAATGTTTTTTTACTGCGGTTGACGATCATGTTTAATCTTCGGCAATCACGGTGTTTTTGAGAGAACCGATTTTTTCGATATTGATTTCTATTTCGTCGCCCGGCTTTATCTCGCCGACGCCCTTGGGCGTGCCCGTCAAGATCAGGTCTCCGGGGCAGAGCGTCATGATTTCGCTTACCCATTCGACGATTGCGGGAACGTCGTTTATCAGGTCGCGGGTGTTGCCCTGCTGCACCGTTTCGCCGTTCAAAACGGCTTTAACTTCCAGAGCGCCCGCGTCGATATCGGTGACTATGTAGGGGCCGACGGGACAAAAGGTGTCGTAGCCCTTGGCGCGCGTCCACTGCCCGTCCTGCTTTTGAAAATTGCGTTCCGAAACGTCATTGGCGCAGGTGTAGCCGAAAACGTATTCCAAGGCTTGGGAACGCTTGACTTTGCGGCATTTTTTGCCGACGACTATCGCAAGCTCGGCTTCGTAATGGACGGTGCCGGCCTTTTTTGGATAAACTATTTTTTCGCCGGGGCCTACAAGCGCCGTAACCGGCTTCATGAAAACGATGGGGGCGGTGGGCATTTGGTGCTTCATCTCCTCGGCGTGCGAAACGTAGTTGACGCCCAAAGCCAAAATTTTTGAGGGGCGGGCCGGGCAAAGCAGCCCGTCGGTTTTGACGGGTGTTTGGCCGATGGAAAATTCGCCGTAAATGTCTCCCTCGATAGGGTAAAATTCGACGCCCTTTACCACGCAATATTTTTCCTGTCCGCCGATTTTCGCGCGCGCTATAATCATAAATCCACCCCTTATTTTAATGTAAATTTTGCGCAAATAAATGCTTAACCCTAATATAAATAATATGATTTAAAATGGGTTGTGTCAAGTTTTTAGCGCGGGAAAGAAATTTATCGGGGCGCGCGTTTATTGCTTTTGCGGGTTTCGCGCCGAATTAAAAGATATTTTTTGAGAAAAAGTTTTTTATGCGACAGGTGTTGACAAACGGTTGTTAAGGTAGTATATTTTAATTATAAAAATTTTTGTCCAAGCCGTTTTTTTAGCGAACGAAGGAGGAAAATATGGTTCAGATGGACAGGCGGACCAAGCGGACACGCGCGGCGATACGCGAGGCGTTTGTAACGCTGCTTTACAAAAAAAGTATATCGAAAATAACCGTGCGCGACATTGCCGAGCTTGCCAACATAAACCGCGCGACTTTTTACCTGCATTACACCGACGTGTATGAGGTTTTGGAGGACATCGAAAACGAGGTAGCGGCGGCCTTTTTCGAGCTGCTTGACCGCTACGACATCAAGGAGCTGATAAAAAACCCTTACCCAATCCTTAAAGCGTTGGGCGAAGCGCTGGACGCGCAGCCGAAATTTGCCAAATTTATTTTGAAGTCGGCGACGAACTCGAAATATTTTTTGAAAATCAAAACGGAAATTAAGCACCGCATTATAAAAACCTTCGGCCCCGCCGACGCAAGCGAGCTTTATTATGCGCTGACCTTTGTGACCGCGGGCGCGCTGGACACCTTCGAGGAGTGGTTCGAGTCGGATAGGCCGGTTGCCCTCGAGACGCTGTGCAAAAATATGAGCACCCTTATAGTCGGCGGAATAAACTCGTTTTTGGTGAAAGGTTAGGGCTTTTGTTTGTTGGCCTAGATAATTTGCAAAAAGAAATTATAAGCAAAACGGATTAATTGTGAATAAATATTAAGATTATGTTGTGGCGAAAGCTTTAAGCCTTAACTTAAAACCGGATTTAAATTAATTTTGTTAAAGCAAAACGCGCCTTAAATTTAAGGACGCGTTTTTTGTTTTTAATTCAAATCGGGGTTTTTCTGTTATTGATTTAAAATAGAGGATTTAAACAATTTCAGCGTGCCGTCGACGATATGGAACACCACGTCGGCGCTTTCCATGACCGTAATATCGTGCGTAACCACGACCACGCATTTGTTTTCCTCGTGAGCAAGCTTTGACAGAAGGTTTATTATGTTGGCGCTGTTTTCGCTGTCGAGGTTGCCCGTCGGTTCGTCGGCGAGTATCAGACGACGATCCATCGCCAACGCTCTGGCTATCGCCACGCGCTGCTGCTCGCCGCCGCTTATTTTGCCGGGATACCTGTCAAGCAGCTCTTCAGGCAGAGAAACCAGCCTTGCCAGTTCCTTAGCATCGGCCTTAGCCTTGGCGCTGTCTACCTTGCATAGCTCCATGGGGTACATTATGTTTTCCATGCTTGTAAGCAAGGGGAACAACGAAAAATCCTGATAGACGACGGCGGCGCTTTTTTTACGGTAGTCGTCTAAGTTCATTTGGCCCGTCGGCGCGCCTTCGAACAAAATTTCGCCGCTTTGAGGCAAATCCAATCCCGCCATCAAGGTCAGCAGAGTGCTTTTGCCGCTGCCGGATTTACCGATAACCGCGTAAAATTTGCCCTGCTCGAACGTGCAGTTGACGCCGTTGAGCACCTTTTTCTTTTCCACATTGTTGTTGTAGCTGTATTCTACGTTTTTTATTTCTAATAAAGCCATTTTTTCATCTCCTTATTCTTCCGCTTTCAAAATTGATTGCACCGAGTATTCATTGATTTTCTTTACCGATATTGACGCACCAATTAGCCATGCGGCAAAATACACCGCCGTCAAAATAATGCCTAACGTGCTTATTGGGTTTCCTAACAGTACCCATGCTGTAAGGCCAAGCGCCAAGCCTAAAAAACTTAATACAAATTGCTCAATAAACATACTCATAAACGATATTCCCTTTGACGCGCCCTGCGCCCGCATTATCGCTATTTCCCTTTTTCTCAACTGGATAAGGATATAAGGTATCAATCCGCCCAATGCCAGCGCAATCGCGTATATCAATGGGAATGTCGCATCCATATACCAAATGCGTTGCGACATCGCGCTTACAGACCTTAGAAAATCCTTGTCTTCCAACATGATGAAGGAACGTTTATCATGAATTTTACTAATTTCGGAATAACCTTTTTCACTTAAATATTGTTTAAACGCGTCAAGTTCATCTCCGTTTTGTACAACAAACCGCGCACTTTCGAATTGTATATACTTAAGGGTATCCTGAGGCTCATCTTCAAAGACTCTTTCAAAAGGAGATGCATAGCGTAGCGGCATGTAAATATTATCTTGTATTCCGGCCTTTACAAAAGAACCAATTACCCTAATTTTAAATGTATAAATTTCATTAGTATAAACTAAAAGTTCAATTACGTCGCCTAATTCAATCCCGTGAGCACTTATAAATTCAGTCGATACAAGGCACCCATCAGGCAAATCAAACTCTGTCCCTTCAAACAAAGAGAGATCGTAACCGGGCAAAAATTCGGTAGTTACCTTGGAACCGTAGTAAAATTCCGGTGATTTTTCGAAATTGTTGGTAAATATGACTTTAGGGCCGCTCTGGATAGTATTAACCAATGTTTCATATGCAAACGAAGTTCCCGGCATTTGAAATTCAGGCAAACCGGTCCACACATCGTTATGGTAGAGTATCCCTCTGTATATAAAGTTCGTATGTTCCGTTAACACGATGTTTGAAGTCATTCCTGAGCGGTAGATTTCGTTTATAGAAAGCCCGTCGACTACAATACCGTCAGTTTTTTGTCCTTTTATATCAATAAAAGTACCTTGGATTGAGGTATTCTCCTTTAAATCCTGCAATTTCTTTTCATAGACAAAACCTATATTAATAAGCTGGAAAAACATTACGATTATACATGCCGTAACGATTATGGGTATCGCAGTGCGTGAAAAACCTCTTTTTATGGACAGCCAAGCGTACTTATAAACTCCGCCTTTAAGAGAACTGGAACGGGTTTTTAATGGTAAAAGGATTGCCCTGTGCCGATTTTTATGGGATTTTATGCACAGAGCGCTGAAAACAAACGCTGACAACAAAGCCGCAAAAAAGGTCAATACCCCAACCATCAGAAACAAAGATATATCGGCGTTGCTTGCAAAAATTATAGGTTTTATTATTGACAAATTGCTGCTACTGTAAAGGCTGTAATTGTTAACATAGCCCGAAACGGATAATCTCACCATTTCCATGATAAAACCTGACAGCAGAATGCTTATTACGGCGCCTGCGACTGAGGCGAAAAGCGCTATACTTCCGGAACCAAATAAATAATAAGTATAAATATCGGATTTTTTCGCGCCCAAACGCCGCATGATTTTTGCCGAATCTTTTTGCCTATATATAAACAAAAATCCGAAAAGCGCGATTATAGCCGCCCCTACCACCAAACAAATTGTCAGTATAATTTTGGCTATGAGCAAAATGTCGGAAAGTGACTGAGAAATAATGCCGTAACCCTGGTCGTAAACGGTTAGGCGCACCCTTTCGGGCAACGTGGGCATGACATCGTCCACAAACTCGTTTATCTTTGAATTTTCTAACAAGACCTGTCCCAATTTGTAAGAGAAAGTGTTTATGGAAAAATCAATATTTTCGGTTTTTGGAATATAAACGTTTTCCGCATAAATATCATAGGTATTGATTATTCCGACGATTTTATACTCGTCTGAAAAATCAAATCCTTCTCCCTCCCAATAAGAGTCATATTGGGCCGCATGTTCTTTCAACGCAACTGAGAGCGTAATTTTGTCTCCGACGTTTTTGCCGAGTGATTTGGCAATTTTTTCAGGTAAAAGACAGACGCTCGCCCCTGAGAAATACTCCTCAGCAGTAGGAAAACGACCTTCTCTAAGGTAAAGTTTACCCTGCTGAAATTCGTGTAAGAGGGATAAATCGAAAGAGGCCCTTACCGTAAGACTGTTATTGGTAACACCGTAATTTTTTGCCATAGCATGAAAATGGGTATTTTCGGGAATCCTGTATTCTTTGTCGGCAACAGTTATATCCATTAGCATGTTTTCTAACGAGCCGTCAAAACCCAATTCTTCCGCCACTTTGTTTACAAAAGGTGTTATTTTAAAGTAAGTATAAGAAGTTTGGCCTCGGTAAAACTCACCGTGTATTAAATAATACCTGCCCCTTTCTAATTTCAATCCGCTTGAATCTATATAAATCATTATTCCGTCTGTATTCGAGCGGGTAGTGTAAAGATGTTCGACTATTATGGCGCGATAACCTTCCTTTGCCCCTTGAAAAGCATCTATAGATACGACAAGGATGCCCGCGCTACGCGCTCCCTTATTCAAACTTTCTTTTGTGTCGATATAACCAAATGCCGCGGCGTTGGCGTCCCAACTCAGAGTGGCTGGATGATTTGAAATTTTGTTCATATCGAGCGCATCTCTCGCTTGTTCTATCCGTGGGTCATAAGTCGTTTCATCGGGATAGGAAGCGCCCATATACTCGAAAACCCCTATGCTTTTATAGTTTTCCGCGCTGGTTTTCAAAAATGTATTGATAATCGATATTAAACTTACCGAAATACACATTATTATGACCAGCGCAAGTATAAGGCAAAAGAAAAGCAGGGATTTTTTCCATGAGCGCCGCACATTAGTTAAGCTGTGTTTTACAAACATTAAGCATTTTTCTCCTTGTTAACAGTAAAATTTACGGCGTTCGTTTTATTTATACCTTACCTACGGCTAGACGAAAAGCTCGTTCCATACATATTTTGTATGAATATGCACTTTACTATAATTTCAGACTTTTGGGTTAGAAGGTCGTTTTAAAAAACTAATTCGCTATAAATATTACTATAATATAATGTTTAAGCCGCGGTGTCAATACTGCTACCAAAAATTAACCATTTAATTGTGCTAAAACACGCTTTTAACACATATAGCGATTTTAAGTGGAATAAAAGAGGCGCAGTTTGAAACCAAACTGCGCTCTTATTAAGTATAGTACTATTTAAGAATCTCAAGTTCCGTTGCCTCTCTGCGCAAGTCGGCGCGGAAGTCGGGGTTGGCGATGGAAATCAGCGCCTCCGCCCTTTGCGGTATGCTGAGCCCCCTCAGATTCACCATGCCGTATTCGGTGGCGATATACTGCACGTCGTTGCGCTGGAGGCTTACCGTCGCCCCCGGCTTAAGCTGAGCGACAATCTTGCTGGTAGGAATCCTTGTGCCCTCGGCGTTTTTGACCATGGCCGTGGAATACATAACCATAAACGACTTGCCGCCCTTAGCGAGCTGCGCGCCCATGGCCGTTTCCGCTTGCCCGCCCGTGCCGCTGAACTGGCGCGAGCCGATAGACTCGGAGCAGCACTGCCCCGTAAGGTCTATTTCCAGCGCGGCGTTGACGGAAATCTGGTTTTCGCATTGCGCCAAAACCGACACGTCGTTTGTGTAAGAAGTCTGCATTACCATCACGTCGGGGTTGTGGTCCACAAAATCGTATACTTTTTTGCTGCCGTCGATGATGGACGTGACGATTTTGCCGGGCATGACAGTCTTTTTCCGGCCGTTGATTACGCCCATTTTAACAAGCTCGACCAACCCGTCGCCCAAAAGCTCCGTATGTACGCCCAGGTCTTTTTTGGTGGTCAAAAGCTTCATTACGGCGTTGGGGATACCGCCGATACCGACCTGAAGGCAGTCGCCGTCCTTGATTTGGTCGGCGATAAGTTTGCCGATGACGGCGTCGCGCGGGTCGGGCAGCGGAGGGTAAACCTCGATAATGGGTTCGTCGTGCTCGATGATATAATCGACGTCATCGAGCGAAAACTCGGTGTCGCCATAGGTGAAAGGCATATACTTGTTTACTTCGGCAATGACTATTTTCGACTCGCGCATCAGGGTTTTCGAGTGCAGCGCGGCCAGGCCCATGCTCATTTTGCCCGCCTCGTCGGGCCGCGTCGCCGAAACGACATATATATCCGGCGCTCCCCCCGCCAAAATCGCCCTGCCCGCCTTGGAAAGATGGCATGGAACGTAGGCTACCTTGGGGTTTGTGGCGCCGCGCGCGGCCTTTGTCAGGAAAATCTCAAATACGTTGAACGTCGGGTCGGTGACCTCCAAAAACGGGTAGCTTTTCGCCATACGGCAGCACCACAGCTCCACGTCCTTGACCCTGCCGTTGATGGTGTGGAACTCGGACATAAAGCCGCCCGGCGTGCATACGCCCTCGCTTGTGGCGATTTTGTAACCGTCTTTGATGAGCGCCAGCGCGTCCCGGACGGAAATAAGCTTGTCGTTGTAACTTTTCATACAGCCTCGTATCCCGCTTCAAAGGCGGCCAAAACCTCGTCGGCGCCCTTTTTGCCCTCAAACTGGTGCATAAGGGCATGGGAAGCGGCCTCCTTGGTCACTACTTTGCCCGCCTTTACAAACGCGCCGAGCATTACGATGTTTGCCGAACGGGGGCTGCCCACCTTGTTTGCTATTTGGTTGGCGTTGATATATTTTGCCGTAAGGTCTTTTCTTTCGACCTTTTTTTCAATCAGGTCGCTGTTGATAAGTACCGTCCCGCCCGGCAGCACCTTGTGCTCGAATTTGTCGAGGCTGGGCGAGTTCATCGCGATTAAAACGTGAGGTTTTGTGATAAGCGGGGAAGCGACGGGCTTGTCGGAAAGAACGACCGAGCAGTTTGCCGTGCCGCCGCGCATTTCGGGGCCGTAGCTGGGAAGCCAGGTGACCTCCAGACCCTCTTCCATGCCCGCATACACCATAAATTTGCCCAGCGACAAAATGCCCTGTCCGCCGAAACCGGCGCAAATTACTTTTTGTTCCATTATTTGTCACCTCCGATGTCCTTGAATACTCCCAGAGGATAAACTTTCGTCATTTCGTTTTTGACGTGGGCCATGGCGTCGGAAGGGTTCATGCTCCAGTTTGTCGGGCAGGTGGCAAGAACCTCGACCAAGGTGAAGCCTTTGCCCGCGATTTGGTACTCGAACGCCTTTTTAATAGCCCTTTTGGCCTTTATTACGTTTGCGTAGTCGCACATCATAACGCGCTCGAGGTAAGCCGGCCCGTCCTGCGTCGCCAAAAGCTCGCATACGTGAATGGGGTTGCCCTGCTTTTTGACGTCCCTGCCGTAGGGGCTGGTAGACGTTTTTTGCCCTATGAGCGTGGTGGGCGCCATTTGTCCGCCCGTCATGCCGTAGATAGCGTTGTTGATGAAAATGACGGTTATTTTTTCGCCCCTAAGCCCCGCGTGAACGATTTCGGCAAGGCCTATGCTGGCAAGGTCGCCGTCGCCCTGATATGTAAAGACTACCTTGTCGGGGTGGACGCGCTTTATGCCCGTGGCAACCGCGGGGGCGCGCCCGTGCGCCGCCTGCTGGGAATCGGCGTTGAAGAAATTGTAACTGAATACGGAGCAGCCGACCGAGGCCACTTCCACTACTTTATTTTGAAGATTTAGTTCGTCCAACACTTCCGCGACTATTTTTGTGGCGATGCCGTGGGTGCAGCCCGGGCAAAACGTCAGCGGCGCGTCGGTAAGCATTTTGGGTTTAGTCCATTGCGGCATTATTCGATTACCTCCATAACTTTTTCGACAATGTCTTCGGGCGACATGACCTCGCCGCCCAGACGGTAAAACAGG
>DAITPX010000051.1:0-8868 GCA_036833365.1 Clostridia bacterium
ACAAAAAAATGCAAAACCAGATAATGTTTTTGCAGGGGTACAATATTTCGCTTAACACCGCCATTAAAATTTACAACGTATATAAAGACGCGACCAAAGAGGTCGTTAAGGAAAATCCTTACCGCCTGATAGACGATATCGACGGGATAGGTTTTATAAGCGCGGACAAAATCGCGCGCAACATGGGGCTCGATGAGGACAGCCCTTTTCGTTTTCGCGCGGCGATAGTTTATTCGCTTAAGGAAAGCGCTGAAAAACAGGGAAACACTTATCTCACGTATCAACTGCTTAGGGCGGGCGCCGAAAAGGTGCTGAGGCTCGAACTGGGTAAAAGCGAGATATTCGACCAGGTTTTGGACAGGCTTATTTTGGACGCCGCAGTAAAGGATTTTTCGGTAGACGGTGAACGGCGGATAGCTTTGACAAAATTTTACAATACCGAAAAGCAGATAGCCGCGGCATTAATAAGGCTTTCGCACGAGGCGGCGAGCGAGAGCGGCGACGCCGACGAGCTGATAGCGGAATTTGAGCGGATAAACGATATCGAATTTCACCAAAACCAAAGGGACGCCGTCAAAGCCGCCGCCGCAAACGGCGTGACCGTTATTACAGGCGGGCCGGGGACGGGAAAAACGACGATTGTAAAATGTATCGCTTATATTTTCGAGCACCGCAAAATCAAAACGGAATTTTGCTCGCCGACGGGGCGCGCAGCGAAACGCCTTGCCGAATCCACAGGCAAAGAGGCCAAGACAATCCACCGCCTGCTGGGGACCAACGCCGGCGGGGGACAGGCGAGCTTTACTTTCAACCAGTTCAACAAGCTCGACTGCGACGCCATTATCGTGGACGAGGTCTCGATGGTGGACGTAATGGTAATGAGTTACCTTTTGCGCGCGCTGGAGCGGGGGACCAAGGTTATTTTGGTGGGTGACAAGGACCAACTGCCATCGGTAAGCGCGGGAAACGTGCTGGCGGACATTATCGCCAGCGGCGTCGTGGACGCAAGGTACCTCACCCAAATTTACCGCCAAGCCGAAAACAGTTTGATTATTACCAACGCGCATATTATAAACAGCGGCAAAATGCCCAAAATCGACAATAAAAGCAAAGATTTCTTTATAGTGGAGAAGCTTCCCGATGCTACAATGACGGATACGGTGGTTGACCTTGTCGCAAGCAGGCTTCCCGGATTTTGCGGCATAAACGGAACGGATATACAGGTTCTGGGGCCGCTCAAAAGCGGTGTGGCGGGGGTTGAGAACCTCAATAAAAAAATTCAGGCTAAGCTCAACCCGTTTTCGCCCCTAAAAAAGGAAATCCGCGTGGGGGATACCCTTTTCCGCGCGGGCGACAGGGTGATGCAGACCGTCAACGACTATCAGCTCGTATGGACGCGCGCGGACGAAAAAGGCGCGGAGAAAGGCGAGGGGGTTTTTAACGGAGACATCGGTTTTATTACCTCGATTGACAACACCCAAGGGATTACCGAAATCACTTTTGACGACAACCGCGTCGCGGAATATACAACGCTGGACTTATTCAACCTCCAGCTTGCCTACGCGATAACGATTCATAAAAGTCAGGGCAGCGAGTTCGACGTGCTTGTAATCGCTTTGACAAACGGGCCGCCGACAATACTCAACAAAAACCTTTTGTATACCGCCGTTACGCGCGCAAAAAAAACCGTCGTGCTGGTCAGCAGCAAGAAAATTTTGGGTATGACGGTGAGGAACAACTATATCGCCGAACGGCTGACCATGCTCGGGCAATTTTTAGCCGAAGAAAAAAGCAAATATGAAACACTTTTTGTCACGGATTAAAAACACTCTGCGCTCTTTTTTGGGCTGTCACGAGTTCAAGTGCGTTTGCTGCGGGAGGGACGTTTTCGACGGCGTGGCGGTCTGCCCCGAGTGTATGAAAAAACTCGAATTTATAGAGGGCAACGCCTGCCGCAAATGCGGCAAGCCCACGGGCGAAAACGAGTTTTGCGGCCGCTGCGGCAAACGGGAGCTGCTTTTTGACCGCGCGTGGTCGGCACTGGTATACCACGGCGCTTTACGCAAAGCGATGCTTGCCTACAAATTCGGCGGGTATAAATACATTTCAGGCGTTTTCGCGAAATTTTTGGCGGATAAGGCCGTCAAAGAAAATATACCTTTCGGAGCGGTTACATACGTGCCTCTGACGCAAAAAGACCAAAGAAAACGGGGTTACAACCAAACGCGTTTGCTCGCGGAAAAATTTTGTGATATACTTAAGCTGCCGCCGCCCGAGGTTTTGCTTGTTAAAACCAAGCAGACCGAAAAGCAGGAAAAACTGGATTATAAGCAAAGGGCGTTAAACCTTAAGGGCGCTTTTGCGTCCATTGACAAGGATAAAATCAAAGGAAGACAAATTTTGATTATCGACGACGTATTGACGACGGGCGCGACAGCGGGCGAATGTGCAAAGACGCTCAAAAAAGCCGGCGCGGACAAGGTGTTTGTTTTGACCGTCGCCACGCGCAAAGAAACGATAAAACTCGATTAACCTTTTATTAAGGAGAAACCCTAATGTCGAATGAACTTGGGGGAGCCAACAAGAGGGCTCTCAAGCAACTGGAAAAAATCGCCGCCAAAGTGGAAGCCTTGGCGGAAAAATATTCCGCTATGAACGACGGCCAGCTCAGGGAAATGACGGACGTTTTCAGGCGGCGCCTTGCGGAAGGGGAGGAATTAGACAGCCTTTTGCCCGACGCTTATGCGGCGTGCCGCGAGGCCGCGGACAGGGTGCTGCGCATGCGGCATTTTCACGTGCAGGTTTTGGGCGGAATAGCGCTTCATCAAGGGCGTATCTGCCAGATGAGCACGGGCGAGGGAAAAACCCTGGTTGAAACCCTGCCCGCTTACCTCAACGCCCTAAAAGGCGAAGGCGTTCACATAGTTACGGTCAACGAATACCTTGCAAAGCGCGACGCCGAATGGATGGGCAAAGTTTTCCACTTTTTGGGGCTTTCGGTCGGCGTAATTTTGAACAGGCAAAATCTTGAGCAGAAAAAAGAAGCTTATCGCTGTGACATAACCTACGGAACGAACAACGAATTCGGCTTTGATTACCTGCGCGACAATATGGCGCGCTCGAAGGATGCCCGGGTGCAAAGAGGCTTGAAATTTGCCATAATCGACGAAGTGGACAGCATATTGATAGACGAGGCGCGCACGCCGCTTATTATTTCGGGGCGTTCGAGCAAGTCGAGCGATATGTACGTCACGGCAAACCGCTTTATCTGCACGCTCCAGCCTAACGTGGATTACGAAGTGGACGAGGAAGTAAAACAGGCGCAGCTGCTTGACAGCGGCATAGAAAAAGCCGAGAGGTTTTTCAAAATCGAAAACCTCGCCGACATGGAAAACACCGAGCTTAACCATTATATAATTCAGGCTCTTCGCGCTCATGCCATAATGAAACGCGACAACGACTATATAGTCGAAAACGGCAAGGTTGTAATCGTAGACGCGTTTACGGGCAGAAAGATGGAAGGGAGGCGTTTCAGCAGCGGCCTTCATCAGGCTATCGAGGCTAAAGAACACGTCGCAATAAAGGAAGAAGACAAGACGCTGGCGACGATTACCTTCCAAAATTATTTCCGCCTTTACAGTAAGCTTTCGGGCATGACAGGCACTGCGAAAACCGAAGAAAGCGAATTTAACACCATATACAACCTCGATGTAGTGGTAATTCCCACAAACTTGCCCATGATAAGAAAAGACAACGAGGACAGGGTTTATGTCACGCGGCAGGGGAAGCTTCGCAACATCGTAAAGGAAGTGGAGGAGCGGCACGCTGCAGGGCAGCCGATTTTGATAGGCACAGTTTCGGTTGAGAAAAGCGAGGAGCTTTCGGCGATGCTTGACAAAAAGGGAATACGGCATAATGTTTTGAACGCCAAAAACCATTCCCGCGAGGCGGAGATTGTGGCGCAGGCGGGCAGATTCGGCGCCGTGACAATAGCCACCAATATGGCGGGCAGGGGAACGGATATCCTGCTCGGCGGCAACCCGAAATTTTTGGCGACTCAGGAAATGATGCGGCTTGGTTACAACGAGGAACAAATAAGCGCCGCCACCAGCTACGCCGAAGGCGACGAGGAAACAGCCAAGCTACAGGCCGTTTACGAGGAACTTTATCAGAAAAATAAAGAAATTACCGACCTTGAGAAACAAAAGGTAATCGAGGCGGGGGGGCTTCATATCATAGGCACTGAGCGTCATGAAAGCAGGCGAATTGACAACCAGCTACGCGGGCGCAGCGGTCGTCAGGGCGACCCCGGCTCGTCGGTGTTTTTCCTTTCCACAGAAGACGATATGATGCGCGTTTTCGGCGGAGACCGTATGCGCGCGGTGCTGTCCATGATGAAAGTCGACGAGGACACGCCGATAACGGCAAAAATTTTGTCCAACCAGCTTGAGGCCGCGCAAAAACGCGTCGAGGACAAAAACTTTTCGGCGCGCAAGTACGTTTTACAGTACGACGACGTAAACAATTATCAGCGAAACATTATCTACGCCGAGCGCAACAAGGTGCTAGAAGGCGGCAGCGTGCACGGTGACATTTTGAAAATGGCGCAGGTTTACGCGCGGCGCGCCTTGGAGGACGCCTGCCACGGCGAGGAGCAGACATCCAAATGGGATTGGGAAAAAGTCAATAATATTTTGAAATACAAATACATGTACGACGGCAGGGACGTTTTGACGCAGCACATCGTCGAGCACGACACCGCGCGCGAAATTTTGGACAGAATTACCGCGACGGTGAGCGAAATGCTTGAAAACAAGCGCGGCGAGCTTACGGCAGAGGGCATAGATTTCGACGATGTCGAAAGGTATATACTGCTTAAGGTTACCGACGAAAAATGGATGGAGCACCTCGAAAACATGGAACAGCTCAAGCAGGGCGTAGGGCTTCAATCTATCGGGCATCATGACCCGCTGGCTATTTATAAAAAAGAAGGCTTCGACTTGTTTGAAAAAATGAACGAGGAAATTCAGTTTGAGACGGTCAAATTTTTGCTTTACGCGCATGTTAAAAAACAGGAAAAATCCCAGACCGTTTTGCAAAAGGTGAAACAGCGCGTGGAAGGACAGCCTATAGGGATGAACGAACCCTGCCCATGCGGCAGCGGAAAAAAGTATAAGAACTGCTGCGGCGCCGCGGAAGCCGCAAAACAAAAGGAAGAATGGAAAAACCGCAAAAAACAACAATAAGGAGTGAATTTTATGATAAACATCGATGACGGCAAACGCATCGCCAAAGACTTGCTTAAAAAACTGAAAAAGGTTGGTGAGTCTCTTTGACTTGCCCGAGATTGAAAAGGAACTGAAAGGCCTTAACGAACAGCAGCACCGCCCGGATTTTTGGGGTGACGTAAAAAGCGCGCAAAAAGTCGCCCAGAGAGCGAAAACGCTCGAGGACAAAATAAAGAACTATGACAAGCTGTTAAAGGGCATAAGCGGCATGGAAGAATTGTTTGACATGGCCGAGGGCGACGCCGAGCTTATGAAAGAAGCCGAGGGTGAGCTCGAGGCTTTGGGAAAGCAAATAAACACGTTGCACATCGAGACTCTTTTGTCCGGCAAATACGACGGGCTTAACGCCATCGTCACCGTTCACGCGGGCGCGGGCGGGACGGAGGCGCAGGACTGGGCGGAAATGCTTTACCGCATGTATACGCGCTATTGCGAAAGGCAGGGCTACAAAACCGAGGTGCTGGACATTTTGGACGGAGAGGAAGCGGGCATAAAAAGCGTCACTTTCGCCGCGCGCGGCGAAAACGCGTACGGCTACCTCAAAGCCGAAAAAGGGGTGCACAGGCTTGTGAGGATTTCGCCTTTCGACGCCAACAAGCGACGCCACACGAGTTTTTCGTCGGTGGAGGTTATGCCCGAGCTAAATAACGACGCCGACATAGTGATTGACGAAAAAGACCTTAAGGTGGACACTTACCGCAGCAGCGGGGCGGGCGGGCAGCACGTAAACAAAACCGAAAGCGCGATAAGGATTACGCACGTTCCCACGGGCGTGGTGGTTTCGTGCCAGACCGAGCGAAGCCAGATTCAAAACCGCGAAAACGCCATGCGGATGCTCAAAAACAAGCTGGCCGAAATCAAGGAACGGCAGCAGATGGAAGAGGCCATGGCGATAAAGGGCGACATAAAAAAAATCGAGTGGGGCAGCCAAATCCGCTCGTATGTTTTTATGCCCTACACCTTGGTCAAAGACCACCGCACCGGCTTTGAAAACTCCAACATCAATCAGGTAATGGACGGGGATATACAGCCTTTTATCGAGGATTACCTGCAAAAGGCACTGTAAAAATTCAATGAAACGGATTTTGACACTGGGAATAGAAACCTCTTGCGACGAAACGAGCGCCGCGGTCGTTGAAAACGGGCGCAAGGTTTTGTCCAATGTGGTGGCGAGCCAAATCCCGTTGCACCGATTGTACGGCGGGGTAGTGCCGGAGCTGGCCAGCCGCAACCATGTGCGGGTTATCGATAAGGTGACCGCAGAGGCTCTGCGCGTTGCCAACGTGGGGCTCGACGACATAGACAACATCGGTGTGACTTACGGCGCGGGGCTTGTGGGGGCGCTGTTGGTGGGGGTGTCGTTCGCCAAAAGCCTGGCACAGGCGAAAGAAAAACCGCTTTACGCCGTAAATCATATAGAAGGGCACATTGCCGCCAATTATATTTCGCACCCCGATTTGGAGCCGCCGTTTTTGTGTCTTTTGGTTTCGGGCGGGCACACCAGCATAGTCAACGTTTTGGGCTACAACTGCTTCGACGTGATTTGCTCGACGGTGGACGACGCGATAGGCGAAAGCTTCGACAAGGTCGCCAGGGTTTTAGGTTTTCCCTATCCCGGCGGCCCGCACCTCGACAAGACGGCGCAAAAGGGCAGCGCCGTGATTGAGCTCCCTTCCGCGCTGATGAAAAACGGCAATTTTTCGTACAGCGGACTGAAAACGGCTGTCCTTAATTACTGTAACACCATGCGCCAGGCGGGCAAAGAAATTAATCCCGCCGATTTGGCGCACTCGTTTTCCGCCGCGGCAATTGACGGGCTGATAAAAAGGAGCAAGCAGATTTTGCGCCGTTTGGGTCAAAAACGCCTCGCGGTCGCGGGAGGAGTCGCGGCAAACTCTTACCTCCGCGAAAGCCTTGACAAAATAAAAGGAGAGGGCTACGAAATTTTTATTCCCGAGCTTTCGCTGTGCGGCGACAATGCCGCTATGATAGCCTCGCGCGCGTATTTTATGTACGCGGAAAAAATGCCCGTTGCGCCCGCCGGCCTTAACGCAGAGCCTTCGCTGAGGCTTCGGGGCGAAAGAAGCAAAAAACGTTGACATTTTTTGACAAAATCGATATAATAGAAATATCTTAATCAATGAGCATTTCGGAGATGAAGACAAATTATCATTCGTCACCCAAGCGCCGATTTTTTTTGAGGCAGCGAGCGTGGCCTATAATAATGCCTTTTCCGTGCTCTCGACTAAGAGAGTATTTTTTTTGGAGCCGAACTAATGGAAAGACTGGGAGTTGTGGCCATCGTCATCGAGGGCGACCGCGGGATTGCTTCGTCGGTGCAGGAAATTTTGTCCGCGCACGGGGAAATTATCGTAGCGCGCACGGGTATTCCCGACCGCGAGCACAACCAAAGCGTAATTTCGCTTATAGTGCGGGGCACCGTAGAGGAAATTTCGGCGCTGACAGGCTCGCTCGGCAGGCTTCCAAACGTTCAGGTAAAAAGCGCCTTAACGGCGAACAAGGAGGCAAAATGAACAAATTTCTTTTTGGTAACGCAAAAAATGCGGCGATGGCAATTGCGCGCATCGCGATTATGATGGCCTTGACCATACTGATGCAATATTTGACGGGGCTACTTAAGATTCAGCTTTTGACGGGTTCGGTAGTCAACCTGTTTTTACTGCTTTCGGCTATGTTGACGGGTTTAATTGGAGGAGTAGCCGTAGGCTTTATTACGCCGTTTATAGCCATACCTTTAAATTTGAACCCCCACATAATTGCCGCGCCCTTTATCGCTTTTGCAAATGCGGCTTTCGTGGCGGTTTTTTGTTTAACTATTTATTTGCTAAAACTCAAAGACCAAAATGTCGAATGGAAGCGTATAGCGGTTCTCGTCGGTGCAATAATAATAGCGGCTATTGTCAAGTTTTTGCTTATGTATCTTTTCGCACAAGTGATTTTCCCCGCTTTCTTTGCCGAACAGTTGGGGCAAAAGTTAGAGCCCATTAAAATAGCTTTCGGGGTCACTCAGCTTTTCACCGCGCTTATGGGCGGGGCAGTGGCGACAGCGCTTTATTATCCGTTGCGCGCGGCAAAATTGATTACGCCCGCGGTTACGGAATAATTTTGACACGGCAAAGCGAAAAATCAAGCTGAGGCGTTTCGCCAACGTTGACAAAAGAGTGTTTACATGAGCGACGGAATAAAGCCAAAACACTTATTTCGGACGGACGGGAAACCAACAAAGGCAATAGCGACATAATACAAAAAGCGCGTAAACTACGCGCTTTTTTTAGTCAGGCTGCGGATTTGATATTGACAAGAACGGCAACAATTTGTTATAGTTAACCTAACGAGGTTTTATGGATTTTAACGGAAAGACTTTCGGCGGCCTCGGCGACGAGGAAGTCCGCTCGCTTACAAAACAGGGCAAAACCAATTATATCAAAAAAACGGTCGGCAAAAGTTACGCCGCCATTATTTTTGACAACATTTTAACTTTATTCAATTTGGTCGGTATCGTGGTGTTTATTCTGCTTGCAATCGCGGGCAGCTGGGAAAACACCTTTTTTTGCGTCGT
>DAITPX010000052.1:0-6488 GCA_036833365.1 Clostridia bacterium
CGGGCTTGCCCGATTGCTTTTTCTTTTCGTTTTGCTTTAAAAATTCGATAGCCTCTCTGGCCTTATAATATCCGGGGCCGTCGGCGCCGATTGCCCTTTCGCTGTCGATAACGGTGGTTATTTCGCCTATTCCTATACCGAACCTAATTTTAATCGGATACATTTTACGCTCGATTTCCGAAATAATGTCCATAACGTTTTCGCCGTCATGCAATAACCCCTGAAACTCGTCCCCCAAGGTAATTGTAAACTTAGAAGCAATATCATTTGAGTATTTTTTATTTATGTCAAGCAGAACTTTTTTCAGTTTTTCCTGAACGCCGTCCCTGTTGCCGATTTTTCTGGAATTTTTTATGTCCCCGATAACGGCTATATACGGATTATAACCAAAAGAAAAAAACATTTTCATCACCTCACGGTTAAATAATATAGCCTCGCAAGCGAATAGTCAAGCATTATTCGCTCCTAAGGCTATAATCCCATATTATTCGTTTTCGTAACGCCGCGCATACATAAACGTACAAAAATAATAGCATACTTATATTGATTTGTATGTAGCACAATCCGCTTCCTTTTCCCGCTTTCATAGTGGCTGATGCTGTTTTGGTTGAGGTTCAAGTCCATCGCCAGCTTTGTTTGTGATATGTTTCTTTTTCTTCTCAAATAATTTTAATCTCATAAAAAACCCGTTGACATTATTATACCAATTACGGTATACATCAAATATCCCGATTTGGCATTTTTACTAAAGATTAGCCCGCTTTCCCAAGGCGAAAAAACAGTTCCTATCGGGAAAACCGCCCGCTTACCAAAAGACTTTCACCTAAGTGGGCTGTTTTTTTCATTTATTAAATACGCGGATAGAAACATCAAATAAGCAAGCTAAATTCCGCCTCATTTATAGAGAAAATTTAAACGGTTTAAGCGTTTTTACAATGCTAATCAAAACAAATTTTCGTTGTTATTTATACCGCAATTCATAATAATAAGACCGTCAAGTCTTTTATTCCTCGCTGTCCCCGCAAAAAAATGCTAAACCCAAAATCTTCGACACCACCATAAAAACCCTCCGCTCCCGCAAAACCTATTGAAATTAACGTCGAAATATGAGATAATAAATTTATAATCAATTTTGTCAATACGGCTTGAGGTAAATAAAATGAAATTCAACGATTTTTATCCCTTTTTAGACACCGCTAAAATCCGCTCCCGCTACCAAAAAATCGAAAACAATTTTGTTTCGCTTTGGAAGGCGAGGCCCGCGGCGTTTTTCTCGTCGCCCGCGCGGGTGGAAATTCTGGGCAACCACACCGACCACAATAACGGCCGCGTCCTTGTCGGCGCTTTGAACCGCGACATTATCGCCTGCGCCGCACCAAACGGCACCGCAAAGGTCACAATCCTTTCCGACGGCTTCGGCAAAATAGAGGCCTCTGCCGCCGACACCGCCTTCGACCCGGCCGAAACGGGCGCGACCAAAGCCCTCGTTAAGGGGATTTTAAACGGCTTCAAGGAAAACGGCTTGCGCGCGGGCGGCTTCGACGCCGTCCTGAACAGCGAAATCGTCCCCGGCGTAGGCATGTCATCCTCGGCGGCTTTCGAGCTTTTGATTTGCGTTATATTAAACGACTTTTTCAACGGCTCAAAAATCGGCAAGCTCCAGCTTGCGAAAATCGCCCAACGCGCCGAAAACGCCTATTTCGGCAAGCCCTGCGGCCTTTTGGACCAATGCGCCGTCGCGTTCGGCGGCGTAACCTACATCGACTTTGTCAACCCGCTTATCCCCCGCGTCGAAACGATAGAGCCTCCCGCGCTTAAGGAAAAAACCGTGCTGATAAACACGGGCGGCGACCACCGCGGCCTGACGCAATACTACGCCGAAATTTCCTCCGACATGCGCGCCGTCGCCAAAAGCATGGGCAAGGAATACTTAGGGCAGGCAAGCGACCGCGAGTTTTATGCGCTACCCGAGAAAAACACACGCGAATACAACCGCGCGCTGCATTTCTTTGAAGAAAATCAGCGCGTCAAAAGCGCCCTCACTTTTCTTAAGCTCGCCGACTACGAAATGTTTTTGGTTTGCGTGGCCAACAGCGGCCATTCCAGCCGCTACCGCCTTTTGAACAACACGCTCCCCGACGAAAAAAGCTCCCCCATTACCGACGCGCTCGACTACATCCATTCGCTCGACCCCGAAATCGCCGCCCGGGTACACGGCGGAGGCTTCAGAGGCACAGTTTTGGCATTCGTAAACGATGAAGACCTCGGCAAAATCCGCTCGCATTTCGGCGAGGAAAATGTCTTCGAGGTAAATTTCCGAAACGCCGGCGCTTCGCGCGTCGATATAAAAGAAATTTTGGAATAAAATTCTACGGACATTGATTTTGCGGCAGGTTGCAATAAATAAACGTTTCGCGGGCAATATTTTGACGAAATGACGGTAAAATCGACGGCCTAAATCCAGTTAAAAAATTTGCAATTAAACCCTAATGGCATTCTTAATTAACTCGCCCAATACAACCCTTAAAATTAAAACCTTCCCAGCGCGCCAAATAGAGTTACAATTACGCAAAGCCGCTAAATTAAGTCCGCATTTGCCGAAACGAAAAATTAACCGGCCGACAAAGTCCCTTAAATTTTATCCCCGCGAAAATATAATAAAATAAAATTTTGGAGAAGAACCATGAATAAAAGCGCCATAACGGTAACCGAAAATATTTTTCAGCTCGACACCCCCGGAACGTCTTACGTTTTCAGAATAGCCGAAACGGGGCATCTGGAGCAGCTTTACTACGGCAAAAAAATCCGCCCCGTCTCCGACGCGGAACCGCTCAAGGAAAAAACCGGCACAGGCCTCGGCACCACGGTGTTTTATTCCGCGGAATCGGCGCCGCTGTCGCTCAACAACTTTCCGCAGGAAATTTCCACCGCCGGCAAAGGTGATTTCCGCGAGCCGTTTTTGCTCGTGCGCGGGCAAAACGGCGCTTTCGTCAACGATTTTCTGTTCGAAAGCTACGAAATTCTTGAAAACTTCGGCCCCGACGGACTGCCTTCGGCGCACGGCAAAGCCAAAACGCTGGCGGTAACGGTCGCCGACAGAGCGGCGGGGCTTTACCTTAATCTCTATTATTCGGTTTTCGACGACTGCGACATAATCGTAAAAAGCGCCTCGCTGACCAATAAAAGCGGCAAAAGCGTCAGAATAGAAAAGCTCGCCAGCAGCCAGCTTGATTTGCCCGATTGCGCTTATGACCTCGTCACGCTGGACGGCGCTTGGGCAAAGGAGCGCTACGTCAATTCCCGCCCCCTCTCAACGGGGATTTTTACCGTCGACAGCAAGGTCGGCTTTTCCTCCAACACGCACAACCCGTTCATAATGCTCAAAAGGCGCGGCGCAACACCGAGCCACGGCGATTGTTACGGCTTCAACCTCGTTTATTCGGGCAACCATTGCGAGAGCGTCGAGGTAACCACGCACGAAAAAACGCGAGTAATTAATGGTATCAACCCTTTCGGCTTTTCGTGGGAGCTGAAAACAGGCGAAACCTTTTTCACGCCCGAGGCCGTTTTGGGCTTTTCCCCGCTCGGAACAAACGGGCTAACGCACGAGTTCCATAATTTCGTCAACCGCCACATAGTCCGCGGCGCTTGGGCGGGCAAGGAGCGCCCTATTTTAATCAATAATTGGGAAGCGACCATGTTCAACTTCACCGAGGAAAAGCTCCTCGCCATCGCCTCCAAGGGCAAGGAAATCGGCGCCGAATTGTTCGTCCTTGACGACGGCTGGTTCGGCAGCCGCACCGACGACAAAAAAGGCCTTGGCGACTGGTTTGCCAACAAAGAGCGTTTCCCCGACGGTTTAAACGGCTTCGCCGAAAAAATAAAAGCTCTGGGTCTGATGTTCGGCGTTTGGGTAGAGCCCGAAATGGTAAACCCCGACAGCGGCCTCTACCGCGCCCACCCCGATTGGGCGGTAGCGCATCCCTCCTACACGCCCTCCCTAAGCAGAAACCAGCTTCTTCTGGATTTATGCAACAAGGAGGTGCGGCAATATATTATCGAAATCATGACGGAGGTCTTTTCCTCCGCTGACATAAGTTATGTCAAGTGGGATTTCAACCGCCCCATGAGCGACTTTTATTCCGGCGTTTCAGCCAACCAAGGCGAATTTTTCCACCGCTACACGCTCGGGCTTTATGAAATCCTCGGCGAACTGACCAAGCGTTTTCCCGACGTTTTGTTCGAGTCATGCGCCTCGGGCGGCAGCCGCTTTGACCTTGGCATGCTGTGCTATATGCCGCAGATTTGGGCGAGCGACAACACCGACAGCTACGACAGGGCGCTGATTCAGGCGGGAACGCTTTTGGCATACCCGTTGAGCACAATGGGCGCGCATGTCTCGGGAGCGCCCAACGCGCAGACCTTGCGCCGCAGCACGATTGACAACCGCTTCAACACGGCGTGCTTCGGGCTTTTGGGCTACGAGCTGGACCTGACAAAACTCAACCCCCACGAAACCGCCGTCAAGGCTCAGGTGGAGTTTTACAAAAAATACCGCAAAACAATCCAGTACGGCGATTATTATGTCATAAAAGACATTTTCACCGAACGGACGGGGCAAACCGCCGTCATTTCTCCCGACAAAAAGCAGGCGCTCACCGTATTGACAAACAATATTGCCGTCACAAGCCCGCCGAGCGACGTTCTGCGCTTTATGGGGCTTAAGGAAAGCGCGCGCTACGCTGTCGAAACGCGGCAGCAGGCTATTCCCGCCAAGGATTTCGGCGAATTAATATTTATTGCGATGCCCCAGCTTGCGGCAAACCCCGAATTCCTCAAAATTATAGAAAGCGGGTTTTTGCTCCCCCTCGAAAAAGAGAGCTATTCCGCGTTCGGCGACCTGCTTATGAACGCCGGTATAAAGCTTTCGCAGCAGTTTTCATCAAGCGGCTACACCCCCGCGACGCGCATAATGCTCGACTTCGGCAGCCGCATCTACACCGCCGAAATGATTGAAAATTAATTTTATCTAAAACAGCCGCCGAGTTATTCTGCGGCTGCAAGCCGTTTTAACGTACAAAAATGGCTTAGGGTAAATATAAGCCTAAAAACGGTTAACGGGAAATATTTAGTAATCTCCTAAAAAACCGCGGATAAAATTATCCAAAACGACGCCGCTCCGATTTTCGGCGTTTTTTAAAATAAAATGTCGAATTTTGTAAAAACTATTGACAATTCCAAATATTGCATGATTAATTAGATTGTAATATTTTATTTAGAAATTATTTTATTTTACAATAGGGGGTGATTCTAATTATTTGTTAAGTTACTATTTTTCTTTCACAACAAAACAAATTTAAAAGGAGAAAAAATTAAAATGTTTAAACGTATATGGCTTATTATTGTAGGCGTACTGGCGCTGTTCGCGGTATTTGTTGCAGGCGTTACCTCTTTTTTATCGCCATACTACGAGCTTCGGTACCCGTTCATGGTTTTGGGCGGAATAGGCGGGTTTCAGCTTATCGGCATGGGGATAATTATCGACCATATCAAAGGAGGGGACAATAAATGATACATACTTCCAAAAAATTTATTTGCGTTATTTCGTTGCTGCTGGCAGTTTTTTTGTTGTTTTCGCCGGTATTCAGCACTAATGAAGCTTACGCGCTTTCTAAAAAAGATAAAATACTGTATATTGTCGAAAATCAGGAGGACATTGACGATATTTTGGCGTTTGCCGGCAATAACAGCCTTGGCGGAGCTTTTGACTTGCGTCTTATGAAGGAGCTTGACGGCATCGATTTATCCGGTTATTCCGCCGTCGCTCTACCCTATAACGAGGAGCTTAATTATGACGGAATAAAAGCCGCGCATAACGACGGCGTTCTTATATACTTATACGGAAATTTGACTATAAGCGATTATAAAAAAGCCGTGGGTATCGACGATTTTTCACTGGAGATTGAATTGCAAAACGCTTCGAGCTCCGCAAGCTCAAAGGTAACGCAATATTTTGAGAAAGAATATGAAGAAAACGAAGCTTTCAACATAATAAAATTCGGCGTAAAGAGCTTCTTAAATAAAATCCATTGTGAAGAAATAAGCGCCGCCGCATATTTTCAAATCATTTTTGAAAACTGCGAGAAATGGTTTTCAATCAAATTAAACAGCTCTGTAATTAAAAGTGAATTTAACTTTTCCTCTTCCTGGACTTGGGACTTTGATGAAACGGGTCTGAAATACATACCGTATATATGGATTATACGCTTTACCGGAATTTCGACGAACAAGAACCGACATACGATTATTTTGCCGTAAAAACCAACGCATGGGTAACAAAGCTGTCCGCACGCACAGATAGTTTAGACGGAATATTTACCAAATACGACTTGCCCAAGGTCGGCGACAATCTGCTGGAAACAGGCCCTCAAACTAAAGAAGTGTCGGAACGCTTGACATAAATATCGGTTACGGCGGAGGGATTACCG
>DAITPX010000052.1:6498-8731 GCA_036833365.1 Clostridia bacterium
CAGCTTGCCCAAAATTGGCGACAATCTGTTGGAAACAGGCCCTCAAACTAAAAGGGATGTTGGAACACTTGACATAAATATCGGCTACGGCGGAGGGATTACCGGCGGCGTCGGATTTTCGGTGGATTTGTCCGACTTTTCTCCCGATATAATCCAAACTCAGGATTTTACTGACGACACCGTCGAATGGGAAATGAAGAAACGGTTTTGGTTTCCGCCGAATATGGATAACGCCACCCTTTATTGCGTCGCGTCCTGGGCTTCGACAGGCAATTGGGCGGCAATCGATGTTTCCTTTAAGGGGCGTATGCTTATCGCCGTGTCGGACAGCTACAATATTTCTTGCACCGGAGAATATATGACAATCCCTGTCAGATTCAGTTATTAATTCAATTTATGAAAAACGAGCCTTTAGGCTCGTTTTTTTGTATAAAATCCCTATTATTCAGGTAAGCCTTTTCACCGGGGCTTATTTTGTTATATCTATGAAAGCTCATATCAAACCCCGCAAAAATCAAACAGTTCCTCGATATACGGATAAGCCTCATTCACTATAAATTTGCCGTTATCGGTTAGCTCGACGATTTTTTCCCTGCCCGCCCACATCGCGCCGCACGTTTCCTCGGGCTGAAAAACGACGTCGTTTATGTCGGCTTCCTGCCTGAACAACCAAACGTCATAAAACGCGCCGCCGTTATCGTCGGTGTGAGGCTTGGAATAACGTTTGAATAATTCTCCGTTTTCCGTCTTTAAAACTATTCCTGTTTCCTCTCTCGTTTCTTTAAGGGCGGTCGCAAGGCTGTCATCATCCGCAACGGCGCTCCCACCGGTAGTCTGCCACATATTTGCCCATCCGGTTACGCTCGGGGCCCGTTTTGAAATAAGAAACTCACCCTTAGAATTAATAATCCAGATATGCACGACAAGATGATATTCGCCTTTAAGCATAGGTTTTCCACGCTCCTGAAACCGTCCCGTTTTATTTCCGTTTGCACCTAAAATATCCCATAGCTCACGCATGCTCGTATCCCCCAGCGTACCAATAATCATATCTCAAAATTTTGCGTTCATATTAACCATAATCGGTATTTTTCACATTTTAACCATACGTTTGTGCGTTATCGCACGTTATCATAGATTAGTCTATAACTTCGCCGTGGATAATTACCCTGCCGCCGTCGGGGCATTCGGCGTCGAAGCACTTTGCTTTGCCGTCGCCATAATCCAGAGCCCCGCCGTTAAGCAGCGCGTAAACCGAAGGGTAAACGTTGTTCCACAGCTCGTGGCAGAGCGGCGGGCACACGTCGCCGACGATAAACACGTCGCCTTTTGTGTGGAGTCCGCATCTGCACTTCGCTTCGGTCACTTCGATTTTTATTTTTGCCATTTTCCACCCTTTTGTCCTTAAATTAGCCTAATTTTTTGTATTGCCGCGCAATATTTCAAAAATACGTCTATTTTGACAAAACGGAGGCGATTTCGTAGAGCTTTTTGTCAAAAACTTTTTTCATCGCAAGAGCCTTTTCGATGTCCATGTCGATGATTGTGTTGTCGTCAACGCCCACCAATGCGCTTTTGTTTTCCAGCAAAAGTTCCACCGCCCTTACGCCGAATTTCGCGCCCAAAAGCCTGTCCTGAAGCGTAGGGCTGCCGCCGCGCTGAATATGCCCCAGCACTATGCTGCGGGTAGGGATTTTGGTAAGCGCCTTTAAAACGGTGCATAAATCCTCGGCTTTGCCCGCGCCCTCGGCAAGCATGATAATGTCGCTGGTTTTGCCTTTTTGGTAGTTTTCAGTGATGTTGGCGGCGAGCTTTTGGACGTCGTACTCCATCTCGGGCACCAAAATCGCCTCGGCGCCCCCCGCTATGCCCGCATAAAGCGCGATGTCGCCGCAGCGGCGCCCCATAACCTCCACCACGCACACCCTGTCGTGGCTGGTCATAGTATCGCGGAGCTTGTTTACGGCGTCAAGCACCGTGTTTACCGCGGTGTCGAAGCCCAAGGTGTACTGGGTGTACGCAAGGTCGTTGTCAATCGTGCCGGGTATGCCCGCGACGGGAATTCCGAAACGCTGCGCAAAGATTTTCGCGCCCGTAAAGGTGCCGTCTCCGCCTATGACGCAGAGCCCCTCTATGCCGCGTTTTTTGAGGTTTTCGTAACCCTTTTCCTGCCCCTCCGGGGTTTGGAAGGCTTCGCTGCGCGCGGTTTTCAAAATGGTGCCGCCGCGCTGCA
>DAITPX010000053.1:0-8695 GCA_036833365.1 Clostridia bacterium
ATTCTGTCTTTATATTTATATCCCTTTTGATAAACTTCCACGACCTTGCCCTTGTTTTCGGGCGCCGCCTCGCGCTCGGTAACGGCGTTGGCGACCTTTGGGTCGAAAGGAAGGTTAAGCGCTTCGATTTCCTCTATGCCCATCTCGAACAGGCATTTGGTAAACTGCCTGTAAATCAGCTCGAATGCCTTTCCGTCGCTTATGTCCACTCTGGCTTTTTCCAAGGTGTCGAGAAGGGGTAGGATTTTTTCCATAGCCATGACCTTTCCCTCGTCGCGGCTGCGGTCGGCGTCACAGCGAATGCGCTCTTTATACGAGCTGAAATCGCTTTTTAAAGCCACCAACTGGTCGAGGTACTTGTCGCTGTTGGCGATAACCCGCCCAAGCTCCTGTTTTTCCTTGATAAGCTGCTCGTTTTCCTTAACCAGCGCGTCGTTGATTTGCTTTTGAAACATAACGAACTTTCTGAGCTCGTCGACCGATAAGTCCTCCAGCTTTACATGTCCGCCTTCGTTTTCCTCGCTTGTTTCGCCGTTTTGATTTGCTTCGCCTTGAGGCTTTTCGCCGGCTTGGCCGGACCGCTCGTCTTGCTTTTGTTCGCTTTGCCTTTGATTGCAATTCGTCCGCTCTTGCTTTTCTTGCTTCTGGCCGCCGTTTTCGTTTTGCTCAGGATTGTCCTGAGGGGCCTTTGTGTCTTTCTTTTCACTCATCTTTTTTATCTTCTCCCAATATGTTGTCTAAAAGTTTGCTTATATGATCCAAAACCGAAACTACCTTTTTGTAATTCATTCTGACGGGGCCGATCACTCCCGCCGAGCCGTGGATTTTGTCGTTGATGTTTATCCTGGCGGACACGACCGAGCACCCTTCGGGTATGGTTTGGTTTTCCTGCCCTATTTTGACGGAAAACTCTATGCCGTTGTCATCGGGGTTTTCAAAAATCTCGGCGAGCTGCTGCTTTTGCTCTATTGTGGAAATAAAATTTTTCGCAAGCTCGGGGTCGCTGTACTCCGGGTACTCGAAAATTTTGCCCGCGCCCTGGGTGACGACTTCTTTTCCCGCGCAGCTCGAAAGCTTGACAAGTATTTCCAAGACCTTTTCGTAAAGCTGGCGGTAGAGGGCAAATTCCTGCTCGATTATCGCCTTATTGTCGCCGTTACCGGCTATTTCGCACAGCGTCCTGCCCGCGAAAAGGCGGTTGAGCCATTTCTGCGCGTGCATTACGCCCTTTTCGTCAAGGCTGTCGGGAAGGTCGATTATATTATCCTTAAGCACGTTGACATCGGTCACAATCACCAAAAGCGCCGTCTTTGCCGTAAGCTGAACGAGCTTTATCGCCTCGACCTTTTCGCATTTGCTGTCCTTGATTACCACCGAAGTATAATTTGTGATGTCCGAAAGGACTTTGGCGACGTTTTCCACCACGTCCTCGATGCTGTCGATGCGGTTGATAAAATACTTGTCGATAACCTGAATTTCGGTATCGGATAACGGGCCCGTCTCCATCAACTCGTCGACGTAAAGCCGAAACGCTTTTTCGCTGGGCGCGCGCCCCGCCGAAACGTGAGGCTGCACAAGGTAACCCATTGACTCCAACGCCGAAAGCTCGTTGCGAATCGTCGCCGACGAGCATTCGGGAAGGTGCTTTTCCTGGATTTCCTTGCTGGAAACGGGGCTGGCCGTCTCGATATAGCCGTCCACCACCGCCCTCAATATTTTCTTTTTGCGTTCGGACAACGCCATAAATAAATTCCTTTCTTTTTTAATAGCCTACATATTTTATATGCGTAAAAAGCTCAAAGTGCTAGCAATCTATTGGTTAGAGTGCTAACATCTGGTTATAAGATAACACCGCCGTAAAAAAGTGTCAAGCATTTTTGTCAAATATTCTTCAACTTTTTAGTTAAAACCGTCGAAACGTTCGGGCGTCAACCCGAAGAAATTCTTCGATTTATGGCGGTGTTACGCTAAGTAGTATGTAACGCGAATTTGATTTTATACGGTTTAATTTTGAGGTTCGTAAATTTTGTTTTTTTATTATTAGGCGGCTGAAAAACCGATTAAAAGGCAAAAGATAACACCGCCGTAAAACAAGTATCAAGTATTTTTGTAAACATTCTCAACTTCTTTACTTAAAACCATCGGACACGCTCAAGCCGTCAAGCCCGAGAAAAAATCCTCGATTTGTGCGGTGTTATGCTAGTAATATGTTTAGTAGTTTTGTTTTTATACGCCCTTTCCTAAATATTTCTAAAAATATTTCAGATATTTTTTAATGCGAAATCAGGATTAATGTCGTTAATTTAAATAAATGCAAAACCGTCGGCGATTATAAACGTCCCGCGCGATTCAAAAGCCTTTAATCGAAAAGCATCTCGACCAAAACATCGTTGAGCACGTAGGTGAATTTTTCGTCGACCTTGACGAAACCGCCGTCGTCGGACAAAACGCCCTTTTCAAGGAGCGCTTTGACTTTGGGGTAGCTTTCAAAAAAATCCGCGCCGAACCGCCCTTGGAACTCGTTTTTTTCAAGCCCTTTATCGAGCCTTAACGCCAACATAACAAAATCGAATTTTTCTTCTCCGAGTGTCTGGCGTTTGCTTTGCAATACGGGAAGCAAGCCGTTATTCAGCCTGACGATATACTTGCGGAGGTTTTTGAGGTTGGAATACCTTGCCCCGCCGTAGTACCCGTGTGCCGAGCAGCCCGCGCCTATATAGGGAAAGCTGTTCCAATAAATAAGGTTGTGGCGCGACTCAAAGCCTATTTTTGCGAAATTTGAAACCTCGTACCTGAGAATCCCCATTTGCTCCAGCCTTGCCTTTGCGCGGTCGTACATATCGGCGGTTTGGTCGTCGTCGGGCAGGGTTATTTTGCCGCTTTTAACCAAGCGCCTTAGCGTGGTGCCCCTTTCAAGCTTGAGGGCATATGCCGACACGTGCGGGATGGAATATTTTTCAATCAAATCCAGTGTGGAGTCCAAGTCGTCAAAGGTTTGCTCGGGCAATCCCAGCATAACGTCGGCGCTTATATTTGTGAGCCCCTCTTTCAAAAAGCTCTCGACCGTGGTACAAAAATCCTTTGTATCGTGCGGGCGCCCCATGGCGCTAAGTATTTCGTCGTTGGCGCACTGCAAGCCTAAAGAAAAACGGTTGAACCCCAGCGACTTCAGAAATTTTATTTTTTGTCCGTCGGCGGACGCGGGGTTGCACTCAACGGTGATTTCGGCGTTTTTGTCTATATCAAAATTTCTCCTCACCGCTTCCATGATTTTGCCCATTGCGCTTTCGGGCAAAATCGACGGCGTACCGCCGCCGAAATAAACCGTATCGATTTTCTCCGCAACGCTCCTTAACGCCAGTTCCTCGGCAAGGGCGTCGGCGTAGGCGCCGTATTCCCTCACCGTATACGAGCAAAAATTGCAGTAAGCGCACCTGCTAAGGCAAAAGGGAATATGAACGTAAAGCCCCGTTTTCATCAGTCGTCTATCTTGAGGATTGACATAAACGCCTCGGACGGGATTTCCACGCTGCCAACCTGCCGCATGCGTTTTTTGCCTTCCTTTTGCTTTTCCAAAAGTTTCTTTTTGCGCGAAATATCGCCGCCGTAGCACTTCGCCAAAACATCCTTGCGCATGGCCTTGACCGTTTCGCGCGCGATTATTTTGTTGCCTATCGCCGCCTGCACGGGGATTTCAAACATCTGGCGCGGAATGGCGTCCTTGAGTTTTTCGGCTATCTGTCGACCCCTCTGGTAAGCCCTATCCTCGTGAACGATAAGGCTCAGGGCGTCGCACATTTCGCCGTTGAGCAGCATGTCGAGCCTGACAAGCCTGCCTTCTTTATAGCCTTTTATTTCGTAGTCAAGCGAGGCATAACCCCTTGTACGCGACTTGAGGTTGTCAAAAAAATCGTAGATAATTTCGTTGAGCGGGATTTCGTAGGTGATTTTAACACGTTTTGTGTCAAGATAGGTCATATCGAGAAAAACGCCCCTTTTGCCCTGGCATAGCTCCATAATTGCGCCGACGTATTCGGGCGGAGAATATACATAAGCCATGACGATGGGCTCCTCAATCCTCTCTATTTTTGTGGGGTCGGGCAGTTTTGTGGGGTTGTCGATTTCGAGCGTCTGCCCGTCAGTCGTGTAAACCTTGTAAACGACGCTGGGCGCAGTTGTCACCAAATCGAGGTCGAATTCCCTCTCAAGCCGCTCCTGTATGATTTCCATATGCAAAAGACCCAAAAAGCCGCACCGAAAACCGAAGCCCAGCGCGATGGAAGTGTCGGGCTCGAAAAGCAGCGAGGCGTCGTTGAGTTTGAGCTTTTCCAACGCGTCGCGCAAGTCGTTGTATTTGCTGCCGTCGGCGGGGAAAATCCCGCAAAAAACCATGGGCAGCACCTGTTTGTAGCCCTTTAGCGGCTCGGAGGCGGGCCTTTCGGCGTCGGTCACCGTGTCGCCCACGTTGGTGTCCGAAACCGTCTTTATGCTGGCGGCGATATAACCTACGTCGCCCGCGGAAAGGCTGTCGACGGGCAAAAGCTGCGGCGCAAACACTCCGACTTCTGTAACGTCGTACACCTTGCCCTTATTTTGAAACAGGCTTATCTTTGTGCCGACCCTGACGGTACCGTCGAATACGCGCGCAAAAAGCAGCACACCCTTGTAGTTGTCGTACTGGCAGTCGAAAATAAGCGCCTTAAGCGGCTTTCCCGAGTCGCCTTTGGGCGGCGGCACGCGCTCTATGATAGCTTTTAAAACGTCCTCTATATTGGTGCCTTCCTTGGCCGAAACAAGCGGGCAGCCCCCGGTGTCCAGCCCTATGGCGTCCTCGATTTCCGCCTTAGCCTCGTCGATTCGCGCCGAGGGCAGGTCAATTTTGTTTATGACGGGGATTATTTCCAAGTCATTCTCCAGCGCAAGGTAGCAGTTTGCCAGCGTTTGGGCTTCCACCCCCTGGCTTGCGTCCACGACGAGCAGCACCCCCTCGCAGGCCGCTAAGGAACGCGAAACCTCATAGTTGAAATCTACGTGCCCGGGAGTGTCGATAAGGTTAAGCTCGTATTCGGCGCCTTGGTAAAGGTATCTCATTCTGACGGGAGTGAGTTTGATTGTTATGCCCCTTTCGCGCTCGAGATCCATGCTGTCCAATAGTTGCGCAGACATGTCGCGTTTCGCTACCTGCCCAGTAAGCTCTATGATGCGGTCGGCCAAGGTGGATTTTCCGTGGTCGATATGCGCTATTATGCAAAAATTCCTGATATTTTCCAGATTTCTCATACTATTATTTTAACCGAAAAACATTTTGTTGACAATTGTTTATATCAACTTGGGTTTCAAATTGTTTTTGAGTTGATTTTTGCCGGTTGTTGGTTTATAATCTTTCCGACAGGAGGAAAATTTAAAAAAATGAATATTTATGAAAGCTGGCTGGTAAAAAAACCTATCGCCCACCGCGGCCTGCACGACGAAAACGCCGAAGAAAACTCCCCGGCCGCCTTTGAAAACGCGATTAAAGCGGGATACGCAATCGAAACCGATTTGCAAATGACGTCCGACGGCGTGGTGGTCGTTTTTCACGACGACGACTTGTCCCGCATGACGGGCCTCAGGGGAAACATTCAGGAAATAGACTACGAATACGTCCGCTACGCGCCGTTGGGGAAATCCAAAGAGAGAATGCCCACTTTCGACGAGTTCCTGAGCCTTGTTCGCGGCAGAACGCCCGTCTTGATTGAAATAAAAACCCACAAAAATATAGGCGTCATGGAGCAAAAAATCCTCCAAAGCCTCAAACGCTACAGCGGCGAGTTCGCCCTGCAATCCTTCAACCCATATATCGTCGAATGGTTTGCAAAAAACGCGCCCCAGTACGTCCGCGGGCAGCTTGCCTCCGACTTCGAGGACTCGGACTTGCCGCGCTACCAAAAATATCTTCTCAAAAACCTCGCTTTTATCCGCCGCAACAAGAGCCAATTCGTCAGCTACGACATAAACGGCATACAAAAGGGGCTAATCAAGCGCGTTAAAAGAAGGATGCCCGTTTTGATGTGGACGGTCCGCAGCCAAGAGCAAATCGATTCGCTGAAAGGCTATCACGATAATATTATTTTTGAAAATTTTATTCCGAAAACAAAATAAATTAGAATTTCTTGAAAACCCGCGGCTTTTAAATCCTGAACTAATGAAAACTATATCGGTTCGGAATTTGAAAACCGCGGACTTTTTTTATATAAGCGGAAGCTTTTAATATAATTTTTGTCCGAACGGCGGAAGCTCGCTAAACTTTGCCTCGCAAGAGTATGGCTTTTAAAAAATATCGAGTTTTTTAGAACTTTGCGAGATTATGGTTGCGCGGGTTTGATTAAAACGGAATTTATTGCCCGCCCGCCGCCAAAGGGCATTTTTTATTTTGAGTTTTAATAAAATGTAGTTATGAAAGTCGTTGCCAAATTCGGCGGAAGCTGCATTACCGCTCAAAATTTAGACAAAGTCAGGACGGTCGTAAAAGCCAACCCTTACATCAAATACGCGGTGGTTTCCGCCGTGGGCAAGGTAGCCGCCGCCGACAAGAAAACCACCGACCTGCTCATCGCCTGCCATCAAAAAGGCGACAAGAAAATACTCGAAGAAATCGTCGGCGCCCACCTCGAAATCAAGGAAAAATTCGGGCTTTCCTGCGACATCGAAAAAATTATCCGCCGTTCGCTGCGATTCAGGACTAGTTACGCCCGCACGGTCTCGCGCGGCGAATTTTTTGCGGGCGTCATGGTTTCGGAGCTATTGGGCTGGAGGCTCATAGACACTCAGAACCTTGTCAAATTTGACTTGCGCGGCAGCCTCGACACCGAAAAATCCTCGCGGCTGCTCGCAAAAGCACTGGGCGAGGGGCAAAACGCCGTCGTAACGGGCTTTTACGGCAGCAACCCGCTGGGCAAAACCGTAACCTTTTCGCGCGGGGGCAGCGACATAACGGGCTCGCTGATTGCCGACGCGGCCGATGCCATGCTTTACGAAAACTGGACGGACGTGGACGGCTTCCTCATTGCCAACCCGTCCAAGGTGTTCAATCCCCGCCCTATCGAATGTATTTCATACTCGCAGTTAAGCGGGCTTAACCGCATCGGTGCCGACGTGCTGCATCCTTTCACCGTGCTGCCGCTCATTAAAAAGAGTATACCGCTGCATATACGCAATATCTACAACCCGCTCTCGGCGGGCACGCTCGTGACCCAGACGGCGAACAAAAGCGGCCTCCTTGCCATCACCTCATTCGAGGCGCATTATTCAGAATACGACAAAACCGTGCCGCAGAGCATATTCCCTTCCGCCAAGTTTTTCAACGCCGACACTTCGACGCGCGTTTTGACTCAGACTATGCCCGAAAACGGCTTAAAGCCCAAAATTTCCGCCCGGGCCGAGTATATTCAGGCGGTTTTTTACGGCAAAATCGACCTCGACGCCGTCGCCGCGCTTTTAAAAAACGTTTATTACATCGGGCAGACGGCAAACACCCTCAGCGTCATAGCCGCGCCACAGCCCGACGCGGTGCAAAAAATTTATGATTATTTTATGTAAAAAAAGCGATTTTAACATATGTGAAAATCCCCCCCCCAAAAAAAAATCGCTTGTTTAAGGCGAAAACTCATATTAAAAAGCAAAATTTAAAAAACGGCCGTCGGCAAAGCGCCGCCAAATTCTGTTTCCATAGAAAATTAAATTTAAAAACGGGCATAAAAGCCGTCTGAATATTTCGAAATAATTAAAAGACAAAAAAGGCGCCTAAGGTAAGGCGCCTTTAATAATTTGAATTAAAGCCTTATGAGCTTTGCTTCGAGGTAGTACCGTTTTTCCACCGCTTCGCCCATAGAGAACGTTTTTCTCGGAAGCGTCCCCTTATGCTCGACATAGCCGAACAAAAGACTTTTGTCAAACGCGGGAAGCGTCAGCCCCATGCTGTCGGGGTGCTCGTTCACAATCTCGCGCACGTTGCCCAGGCCGTGGATATAGTCCACCTTCATATTGCTGCCGGGCGCTTTGACGTACCTGTCGATAACATCCTGCACCGCCTTGACGGCCTCGACCGAATTGGCGGGCAGCATAAGCTTTTCGGTTTTGCCGTTGCGGTAAAGCTCGCAGACACTCGTGCCGCCGATAGCCTTTATTTCTGCTGCGAGCTCGTCGCTGGCGTTGAAAACAACTCTGTGTATAGGCTCGAACTGCAGCCCCTCGTCGTAAATATTGACGGCCTCTACAAGTGCGAAACGCGCGGGGTGCACGGCCCTTTGCTCGTCGGTGAGGTTTTGCTTGACGGTATCCCAGCAGGCCTTTGCGGTCGCCAGCGAATGGTTTCCGTCACCCACGGCAAACATCATTTTAGCCCCGCCCAAAATTTTGCGGAACTGCTTTATCACTTCGTCGGTATCCGTAACCTTGTAGCCCGTCAGATGCCCGCCGTCCATATTAAGCTCGAAATCGTAAAGCTTTTCCAGTTTGTCGCGTTTTGCGTAAAGGTCGCCGATAATTTTATTCTGTTTATCGTCGAACAAAAGCATGATATGAGGCAGCTCGATGGGCGCGTTTATGCGTATTTTTTTGCGCGGGGGGATGCGCTCCACCACCGTGCCCTCGGTGGCGCGGATAAGCGCTTCCGAGCCCGCCGTGTAGTCGTATTGCTCCAAGTCGACCGCAATCA
>DAITPX010000054.1:0-8690 GCA_036833365.1 Clostridia bacterium
GGTCGGCGCGGGCGTAGGAAAACCCGCCCAGCTTGCGCACGATTTGCATTATTTGTTCCTGATAAACCATGCAGCCGTAGGTCGTTGACAAAATGTCCTCGAGCAGAGGGTGTTTATATCTGATATTGCCGCTGTTGCGTTTGCCCTCGATGTAGTCGGGTATAAAATCCATAGGCCCCGGCCTGAAAAGCGAAATTCCCGCTATGATATCCTCCATGCAGGACGGCTGAAGCTCTTTCATCAGTTTTTTCATGCCGCCCGATTCGAGCTGGAATATGGCCTCGGTTTCGCCCGAGGAAATCAGTGCGTAAACCTTTGGGTCGTCGTAGTTTGAAGTTGAAAAATCTATTTTTTCGCCCGTATTTTCGTACACGTACTGAATTGTCTTGTTTATATCGGTGAGAGTGCGCAAACCCAAAAAGTCGATTTTGAGGAGCCCCAGCTCCTCGACCTCTTTCATGTTATATTGCGTAGTGATGTCCTCGCCGCTGCGTTGTAGCGGGACGTGGTCGGAAATGGGCTCGCGGCACACCACAACGCCCGCCGCGTGCATGCCGGTCTGGCGCGGGCTGCCCTCCAATTGCATAGCCAAATCCATAACACGCTTCATCTGATAGTCCTTGTCGTAAATGTCCTTGACCTCGGCTATCGCCACGTCGTTGCCCTCGTATTTTTCCAAGCCCAAAATTTGCCTGAGGTTGTACTTGCACATATTGGGGATAAGCTTCGTAACCCTGTCGCCCTCGGAATAGGGCACGCGCAAAACGCGGCAAACGTCCTTTATGGCGTTTTTGACCGCCATGGTGCCGAAGGTCACTATCTGGGCGACGTTGTCCTTGCCGTATTTCTGCACGACGTAATCTATCACTTCGCCGCGCCTGTCCATGCAAAAATCCACGTCGAAGTCGGGCATTGACACCCTTTCAGGGTTGAGAAACCTTTCGAACAGCAGATTGTATTTCAGCGGCTCTACTTTTGTTATTCCTATGGCGTATGCGATAATGCTTCCCGCGCCCGAGCCTCGCCCGGGGCCGACGGGGATTCCGTTGCTTTCGGCATAGCGTATAAAATCCCAAACGATGAGGTAATATTCGATATACCCCATTTTCTTTATTATTTCGAACTCATATTCCGCACGCTCGCGGATTTCGTCGGTTACCGTCCCGTATTTTTCCTTGAGCCCTTTTTCCATCAGCTCACGCAGGTACTCTACGGGAGTTTTGCCGTCCGGCGGCGTAAAGTTCGGCAGCAGCTTTTCTTTGGTTATGGTGACGTTGCATTTTTCGGCGATTTTGACGGTGTTTTCAATCGCCTCCGGGATATACTCAAACAGCTTTTCCATTTCAGCGGGGTCTTTTATGTAAAACTCGCTGCCCTCGAATTTCAACCGGTCGGTATCGTCAACATAATGCGCCGTCTGTACGCAAAGCAAAATGTCCTGCATCTCGGCGTCCTCTTTTCTGAGGTAGTGGGCGTCGTTGGTGGCCACAAGCGGAACATTGTGCTTCCTTGCGATTTCGATTAGTTTCGGGTTGAGGAATTTTTGGTCGCTTATGCCGTGGTCCTGAAGCTCTATGTAATAATCCTCTCCAAAAAGCGCCTTGTAGCTCTCGACGAGCCTGTCCGCGTCGTCGTTGCGGTTTGACATTATATAATAAGGCAGTTCGCCCGCAAGGCACGCCGAAAGGCAAATAAGCCCCTCCGCGTGCCGGGACAAAACCGTAAAGTCTATTCTCGGCTTATAGTAAAAACCGTCCACAAACGCTATGCTGTTGAGCTTTACCAAATTTTTGTAGCCCGTGTTGTTTTTCGCCAAAAGCACGAGATGGTAAAAAGGCGAATTTTCTCTGCCGCTTTTTACCGTCAAGTCGTCGGCGACATAAAATTCGCAGCCGATAATCGGCTTTACGTCGTATTTCCTTTTTTTGTTTTTGCCCTCTTCGAGAGCCTTTTTATAAAAATGATACGCGCCGTACATATTGCCGTGGTCGGTAATCGCGACGGCTTTCATTCCTTTTTTGTGGCAAAGCTCGATAAGCTTGTCCACGCGCGCCGCGCCGTCCAAAAGGCTGTATTCGGTATGTACGTGCAAATGCACAAATTTGCTCATTCGTCCTCCGGTTCCTCAGCAAGCTCAATAAGTTTGCGCATGCGGTGGTTGACACCGCTTTTGCTTATCCCCAGCTTTTTTGCCAGGCTGTCAAGCGGTTCGTCTATATTCTCCATGCGCAAATCCGCGGTTTTCTTTAGTCTTTCGTCCAGCAAGTTGAGCTTGCCGCGTTCTATCAGTTTTGTTATCGCCTCCACCTGATTTTCCGCCGCGTCCAGCGAACGGTCGATGTTGGCGGTGGTGCAGTTTGATTGGCGGTTGGCGGTGTTGCGTATATCTCTTAGGATCAGCACGTTTTCAAGCTCCAGCCTGCTCGCGCTTGCGCCGAGGTACACCACCATGTCCGAAATAACGTCCTTGTCCTTAAGGTAAACCGCGCTTTTGCTGCCGCGGTGCGTAACCTTAAACGAAAATCCCTCTCCGTAAAGGAGCTTGGCAAACTCTTCGGCGATTTTTTCATCGGTAAGCTGAAACTCCATGTGAAAGCCCGTGTTCTGCCCGTTTTTTGGCTCGGGCACCGTTATGCTCCCGCAGGAAAGAAACATTCCCTTAACGAAGCTTTTTTTACAGTAGGGCGCAGCCTCAAGGTATTTTTCGATACCGCCTATTTGAACGAGTCCCTCCCCGTCGCGGCAAACTATCCCAAGCTCAAACATAAGCCCCGTGTCAAAGCATTCCATCGTGTAAAGGCTTTTGCTTTTCGAGCTGACAACGATATCGCGCTCGCCCCTGTTCATGCGCTTCAAAAGCTGGTTGGCAAATTTCAGCGTTTCGAGGCTGCTTGTGGCCAGCTCAAACCCCAGCCCCGAATTGTTAATCGCAAGGCTGCCCGCACCCCTGATCAGCGCCGCCAAATACGCCGAGTTGCAGCACGGCTCGGCGCTCTTTTCGTTTTGAAGTATTTCGTTTTTAACCTTTTGAGAAAAAGTCAATGTTTGCCGTTTCATTTCCTTCTTGAGAATTCTACCAGCTTTTCCCAGTTGACGATTCGATTTTTGTCGATATGGAGCCTTTCGACGACCCCCATCGGCACCGAAACCTCGCCTACCCTTTTGGGCGAATGCGCGTCGGAATTTACTATAAACTTAACGTAGGGGTTGTCCACCAAAATTTCGATTTCACTGTCCGGCATGGAAACCTTTTTGCCGTTAAGCTCGAGAAAAACCCCGTAGTCCCCCGCCACCGCCGCGACCTCCTTTGTGTTGACGGGCACGCCGTAAAATAGGTGGGTAATAAAATCCACCTTGCCCGAACGTATGACGGCTACAAAAGTCCGCGTAAACCTTCTGATTTGCGCGGCGGAAAAATGCCTTTTAAAAATCCCCAAAGCCGTATACTTAAAATAATCGAAAAACAGCGGGCTGAACGCGGTTTTATGAAACCCCGCCGCCACAAAGTCGAAATAAGGGTAATGCCTGGGCAAAAGGTCGACGTCGCCGTACGACGTGGTTATGTTGGCCTCCACCCCGAGCAGCACCTCTATTTTGCCGCCGTTTTCGGCGTTGAGCCTGTCGACGGTTTTGCGCATAACGGGGATGTCCCGCTCTTTCATGCCGAACGCAACGTGCTTAAGCCCGTGCTCCGTGCAGCCGAGCTGCTTCAATCCCATTTTCAAAGCCGCATGGCAGTTTTGTTCGAGTGTGCCCTTTCCGTCGGAATAACGCGAATGGGTATGAAAATCGCCTAATAACAATATCAATCTCCTAAAAATTTTATCTCTTGTTCGAGAGAAACTCCCGTTTTTTCCCTGACCGCGTTTTGCACGACGCAGATAAGGTCGGATATTTCCTTTTGTGTGGCGTTGCCCGTATTCACAATAAAATTGCTGTGTTTTTTTGAAATTTCCGCGCCGCCCAGCCTGAAGCCCTTAAGCCCTATTTGTTCTATCAGCTTGGCGGCGGGTTCCTTACCGTTAAGAAAAACGCTTCCCGCGGTTCGTTCTCCTATTGGCTGCGTGCTTCTTTTTTTTGCCGCCAACGAGTTCGCCAATGCCTCTATATGCCCGCGGCTGCCTTTTTCCAGAGCTATTTCGATTTTGCCCACCGTCCAGCCCTCGCGGGCGAATACGCTCGAGCGGTACCCGAAACCGCAACTCTCGTGCGGAAAAACCTCTATGCCTTTGCCTTTGGTCGCGTATACATTTTGGACAATCCCCGCCATATTAAAACCGAAGCAACCGGCGTTCATAACGACGGCGCCCCCGATGCTTGCGGGCAAAAGCGACAAAAATTCGCAGCCGGCGAGCTCCTTTTCGGCGGCCAGCCGCGCTACCTGCGCCGTGCTCGCCCCCGCTTCGGCGGTTATGGCGTTGCCGCTAAAGCTTATCTGCGACAAATTGTTGCGCAGAACAATCAGCACTCCTCCGTAGCCCTTGTCGGAAGCCAAAACATTGCTTCCCCGCCCCAAAACAAAACGCTCAAGGCCCAGCCTTTCGGTTGCCGCCAAAACGGCGTCCAACTGCTCAATGCCCGAGGGATAAACCGCCGTTTCAGCCTTGCCCCCCACCCCAAAGGTGGTGAGTTTAGCCAGCTCCGCGCCGAATTTCGCCTTAACGCCCGTTTCTTCGAGCAGCTTCCGCACCTTTTCGGTAATTGATATTTTATCACAATCCGCGCCGTTTATCAAGGCAACATACCCCCGCTCGTTAAAAAAAATAAAACATCCTTCCTTTGCCCGTTTGAAAGGCATTCGGCCGATTGGCTGCGAAGCTCCGACAAAGTCGCGGCCGTGGAAAAAACGTTCACCGTTTTAGCTCCCTTCAAGGCTTTTTCAAGCTCTTTCATCGCGCCGTCGTAAAAAAGCTCCACCCCGCACACCGACAGCATATTGCAGCGCGTCAGCTTTGCCTGCACCGCGTCGCTCGTGAGGTATTCGATAAAATTCTGCGCCATGCCGAGCATTTCGCCCGAGCCCGCCGACAAGGCTATATATTGCACCAGATCGGTAAACCCTCCCAGAGGCTGCGCTTTAAGAGATTCGAGCTTTCCCGTTTGAATTCTGTTAGTCAGGCGGAACTGGTCGCGCTGCGTTCCGAGAAGTATTTGGCATTCGCCCCTGATAAACCGCTCGTACGCCGTAAACTGCGTATTCCCCTCGGCGATATCGATTTTGCTTGAGGCCGGCATAAGGCTTTTGGCGTTCAGTGCCAGCGCCGTAAGCGGACTGTTGGCAAGGCCGTACCCGCACGCGAAGGAGCTCGCGTTCTTTTTTTCGGGCTTATCGAACAACGTTTCCAGCAAATCAGCGTTCTCGTCGCTGCCAAAAAGAAAATACCCTCCCGCCATATACGGCACCGCGTACTGCCTGCCCTCAAATGCTCCGCCCGCGGTATAATTGTCGCTGGTGTTCAGCGCTCCTTGATACTCCCTCAGGCTGCTTAGTATCTCCGTGCCGAACCCCGCCGAAAAGCTCAGCAGGTCAAAATGCTGTCCGTTGGCGATAGCCGCCAAAACCTGCTCGAGGGTGTAAAGCGTGACGTGGACGTAAACGCCCTTGTTCTTGCTTTCAAATTCCTTCGACCTGCCCTTAAGCCAATCGACGCGCGACGCCGAGCCGCCATCGAAGTTTTCCACGTGCCAAAGCTCGACTATGCCCCTTTGTCCGGGCTTTTCCGTGTCCGCCCCGCCTCCGATTTTTGGGATGACAAACAACGGCACGTAAAGAAAAAACGCCGCGGCGAGGCAGATTGACGCGATTTTAAGTATCTTACTAAACCTGCTCATACGCCTATTTTATGCGCGCGGTTTACTCAAAATGAAATACCTAGTTTACAGAAACCGTATATTTTGATAAAATAAAAAAGTAATCCTTATTCGGAGGGCTAAAAAATGAAACTTAATTACAAGCGGACCTTTATGGTGGGGCTTGCGTTTTTCCTGATATGCGTGTTCTGGCAGGCGTACGACACGCTGGTAGCGATTACGCTGGTAAACAAATTCGGGCTCAACCAAACCTGGTCGGGAGTAATACTGGCGCTGGACAATATTCTGGCGCTGTTTATGCTGCCGCTGTTCGGCTCGCTGTCGGACAGGGCAAAGGGAAGGACCTTCCAAAAATACGGCAAGCGCACGCCTTTTATCGTAATAGGCACCGTGCTTGCCGTTATTTGTTTCTTTTCGCTTTCGGTGATCGACGCTCAGCAGCTTAAACAAATCGAATCGGTCTCCGACACCGAAACCATCGCCGCGGAGCTTTGGGACAACGGGGAAGATATCGACAACCCCTATTTCGGGGCGGACAAAAACGACACCTCGCACGACCTGAAGTATATCGACACCTCCATCCAACGCGGAACGGTAAGCGAAATCTACACAGGCGGAGAGGAGATGTTTAAGTCGATTTATTTGACAAACGACAAGGACGCAAAAACCGTCGCCGAACCTTCGGCTATCCAAACTGCCGACCCGGTCATTTATAACCCCTACTACCGCAAAACTGCGGGCGTACCCAAAGGCGCGGACACCGAAATTTACCGCGGCCGGCTAAGCGAAATTTACGACGCCGAAGAGGGCGGCATGACTTTCGCCCAAATTTGCGAAAAGGTGTTCGACGGCTCTGACGGGGAATTCGTCAAAGAATACAAGCCGTTGGTGACCGCGGCGAACAGCGGCATGAAATCCGCCTTTACCGATACCGTGGCGGCACTGCGCTCGTCTTACGTAAGGGAAATCACGGCGGCAAACAACACCAACCTGATACTGTTTATCGTCGTACTTTTAGTGCTGCTTATAGCAATGGCGACCTTCCGCTCCCCCGCCGTGGCGCTTATGCCCGCGGTCACCGTAAAACCGTTGCGCAGCAAGGCCAACGCTATTATAAACATCATGGGGGTAATCGGCGGCTCGCTTGTATTGGGCTTGGGCATGGTGCTCGGAACGGGGCAGGCGTCCAACGCCCTTATGAATTACATCCCGTTTATCAGCATCTGCTGCGCCGTTATGCTTGTCGCGGTCATCGTGTTTTTGCTTACGGTTAAGGAGCCGCGTTTCTGCGAGGAAATGGAAAAAACCACTGCGGAATACCGCCTAGACGAGCCCGGCGAAACTCAAACCGAACAGCCGAAAACAAGGCTCAACGGCGGCAAGCTGCGCTCGTTCATATTCCTTATGCTGTCGATAGCGTTTTGGTTTATGGGCTACAACGCAGTGACAAGCAAGTATTCCCTCTATGCCCTCAACGTTTTGCAGATGGACTACAACACCACTCTGTTGATAGCCCAAATCGCGGCGCTCGTAGCTTTCTTCCCCGCGGGTATGCTGGCGACCAAAATCGGGCGCAAAAAGACGATTATGGGCGGAATTGTGCTTTTGACTGCGAGCTTTATCATAGCCTCGTTTATGCGGAGCAACAGCAGCCCCTTAGTCATGAATATATTGTTCATCACGGCTGGTGTGGCGTGGGCGTCAATTAATGTCAACTCGTTGCCCATGGTGGTAGAGCTTGCCACGGGCGCCGACGTAGGCAAATACACGGGCTTTTACTACACCGCATCTATGGCGGCCCAAACGCTCACTCCGATACTGAGCGGCTCGTTTATGGACGCGTCCAAAACCATGGAAGTGCTGTTCCCTTATGCCGCCCTTTTCGTGGCGCTTTCGTTCGTCACGATGATATTTGTCCGACACGGCGACAGCAAACCCGAAAAGAAAACCGTCGCGGAAGCCGTCGGTGCGGCCGACTAAAAAAGGCGCTATCGTTCTAATAAACCGTTAACAAGTTATTCCTTTGCAAAGCCGCATTTTCAATGCGGTTTTGTTTTACTTCTTGTTCCCGTTAGGCTATAATATCGATATTATGAATGCTGTACAATCCAAAACTCCCGCTTTGTGGAACAAAAATTTCGCCATCGTAGTCATCGGCAGTTTTATTTCCATGATGGGCTTTACGTGCGCGAGCTTCGCTTTGAGCCTGCTTGTGTACGACGAAACAAAACAAGTCCTTATGTTCGCGCTGACTCAGGTGGTGGCGATGCTGTCCCGCCTTATCGTACCTATGGTGGCGGGCACTTATTTCGACCGCCACAGCAGGAGCAGGGCTATTTTCAAGCTCGACTATTGCTACACGTTCATATTCGCGCTTGTCACCGTCGCACTCTATTTTAAAACTTCGTTTTCCGCGTCGGGGTTCAACTGGTTCCTTGTTCTTATTTCGCTTGTAATAGGCGCAATAGACGGCACTTATATGGTGGCTTTCGACAGCGTTTTCCCGCTTTTGTCCACGACCAAAACGGCCCGCAAGGCGTTTTCGATAAACAGTATGCTCTATCCCGTGGCGAGCTTTATAACGACGCCCATAACCTTGCTTTTTTACGACAAAATCGGCGCGCTTACGATTTTTTTCGCCTCTACGATTTTATTTGCCCTTACGGCCACAATCGAAACCCGCATAATTCTGCGCGAGCCTCACATGGTGCCCTTCCAGCCCGAAAAACAGGCCAAGCTGCCCCCCAGCCCCAAAGAGCTTGAGCTTGCCGAACAGGGGATAGACATAGTCACCCTTCAGGGCTGCAAGGAAAAACGCGATTTTTTCAGCGATTTCAAAGAGGGCATACGGTATATCGGGAGCGAAAAGGGTCTGCTCG
>DAITPX010000055.1:0-8257 GCA_036833365.1 Clostridia bacterium
CGAAAGCGCGATAAGGATTACGCACGTTCCCACGGGCGTGGTGGTTTCGTGCCAGGAGGAGCGCAGCCAAATCAAAAACCGCGAAAAGGCTATGAAGATGCTCAAAAGCAAGCTTTACGACCTTTTTCAGACCGCGGCGGACAAGGAATACGCCGAGCGGCGCAAAATTCAGGTGGGCACGGGGGACAGGAGCGAACGCATACGCACCTACAATTACCCGCAGGGCAGGGTAACCGACCACAGGATAGGATTTACTTCCTACAATCTGACGGAATACCTCAACGGCGACATAGACGAAATGATTGAGGCTCTACGAATTGCCGACCAGACGGCGAAGCTGCAGAAAGAGAATTAATTAAATTTATTTCGATACGGCGCAACAGTGGAAACTTGTAAAAAGGTCAAATTGTCTTTTCGTAAAAAACGCAAATAGGTTAAAGACGAAAAAACGTATTGAAAAAAAATTTTAATGTGGTAAAATAGGTATAACCAAAAATAAGGAGATGCCATGATAAATTTGATATACGGCGGCAAGGGAAGCGGCAAAACGACGGCGATTATCGCCGGAGCCAACCAAAACGTTGCCAACGCGAAAGGGTTTCATATTTACATCGACAAAAACAACGCTCGGATGCACGACCTCGAGCATCAGGTCAAGCTGGTGGACGCCAGCGAATACGCGATTGACGACCAAACGAAGTTTATCGCTTTTGTAAAAGGAATGGTCGCGGTCAACTACGACATAGAAAAAATTTATATCGATAATCTGGAAAAAATAACGGGGCTTGCCATTGCGGATACGGAAGGACTATATCAAGGGCTGGAGCGGATTTCAAAGCAAAGCGGCGTGGAATTCGTCACAACCGTGGCGGCGGAAAAGCAGGAGCTTCCGGATTTTCTGAAAAAGTACATTTAATAAGAGCGGCCGCTTCGACCTCGGTGAAAATGCCGGGGTCTCATTGTATTGGGAACTAATTTTTTGACTAAAATTTTTGAGGAGCCTAAGGCAAGACTATGGACGGAAAGAAAACTATTTTCAGCGGAATACAGCCCACGGGGATTATTACGATAGGAAACTACTTCGGCGCAATTAAAAATATGGTGTCGCTCCAAGACGGAGCCGACAGCATTTACTGCGTCGTTGATATGCATGCGATAACGGTCAGGCAGGACCCCGCGGAGCTGAGGCAGCGCACGCTCAGCCTTGCGGCGCTTTATATTGCGTGCGGGATAGACCCGGATAAAAGCATTATTTTTGTGCAGTCGCATGTGCCTGAGCACGCGGAGCTTTCGTGGGTGCTCAGCACGCTTACTTATGTGGGCGAACTCAACCGCATGACGCAATTTAAAGATAAAGTGTCGAAAAACAAAGACAACGTAAACGCGGGGCTTTTGACCTACCCTGTCCTTATGGCGAGCGATATTTTGCTTTACAACACCGACGTGGTGCCCGTAGGCCAGGACCAAAAACAGCACCTGGAGCTTTCGCGCACCTTGGCGGAGCGGTTTAACAACCGCTATTCGCCGACGTTTACCGTGCCGGAGCCCTTTATACCCAAAGTCGGCGCGAAAATAATGAGCCTTGCCGAGCCGTCTAAAAAAATGTCCAAAAGCGACGAAAACGAAAACGCTTTCGTGTCGGTGCTTGACGACGAAAAAACGATAATAAGAAAATTTAAGCGTGCGGTCACCGACAGCGGAGACCAAATAAAACACGCCACCGACAAGCCCGGCATAAGCAACCTTCTGGCGGTTTATTCGCTGGCATCGGGCGTGACGGTGGACAAAGCCGAAAAGGAATTCGAGGACAGAAGCTACGCCGAGTTTAAGGAAAAAGTCGCAAATGCGGTCGCCGCCGAGCTCAGGCCCATTCAGCTTAAGCAGGCGGAACTGCTCGCGGACAAGGATTACCTGACTAAGGTGCTTGCGGAAGGCGCGGAAAAAGCGAGGGCGATTGCCCGTAAAACGCTTGCCAAAGTTTACCGCAAAGTCGGGTTTGTGCCGAGGTAAAAGGTGTTCGGTTATATCACTATAGACAAAAAACAGCTCAGCGAAAAGGAAGCAGGACTTTATCAGACATTTATGTGCGGGATTTGCCTTTCGACAAAAAAGATTTTCGGCAACTATCCGCGCGTTTTCGTGAGCTATGACATAAATTTTTTCAACGTGCTGTTTCACAGCTATCTCGGGACGGAGGTGGCTATCGACAGCGCGCGGTGCTTTGCGTCGCCCTTTAAAAAGCGGACGATGCTTAGAATTAACGGTTTGACCGATAAAATCGCCGCGGCGAACGTGATTTTGAATTACTTTAATTTATACGACGACGTGGTTGACGGTTCGATGAAAAAGAAATTTATTTTGTCGGCATATAAAAAGACATATAAGCAAGCTAAAAAACTGCTGCCCGAGCTGGACGCTGAGGTTTCAGAGAAATACGAGGAACTCAGGCGGCTGGAAAAAGAGGGCTGCGATATTTTAGATAAAATTTGCCACAATTTCGCGAGCCTTACACAATCGTTTGCCAAAATGATGCTTGGAGGGGAGGCAAACCCGCTTATTTTGGACTTGTGTTACAACGTTGGCAAATGGGTTTACCTTATCGATGCGCTGGACGACCTCGAAAAAGACCACAAAAGAGGAAACTATAACCCCTTAATAGCCTCGATGGGAGTCTACCGAAACGATAAGCAATTTGTGTCGGACAACAAAGAGGTATTGAATTTTCTGTTTTTTGCCACACTAAACAGAATTGCGGCGTGTTACAACGATTTAAACTTGACAAAATACCGTTGTTTGTTGAATAATGTAATATATCGCACGATGCGCGATAAAACCAATTCGCTGCTAGGCAAGTTTGACGAGGAGAAAAAATGAAAAATCCATACGAAGTATTAGGAATCAACCCCGACGCTACCCGTGACGAGGCCGACGCCGCTTACAGGCGGCTGAGAGACCTTTACCGCGACCAGCGTTTCGAAACGGGCGAAAGGGGCGAAGAGGCGGCGGAAAAGCTGGAAGAGATTGAAATAGCTTACAAGGAAATTTTGAACCGCATCCGTTCGGAGAGCGACTACTACGGCAGCAGCGAAAACTACGAGCAAATCAAGGAACTGATAAAAGCCGGCAACTACGACGCGGCGCAGGACCTCTTGGACGATTGCTCGACGCGTGACGCCGAATGGCATTACATTCAGTCGACGGTATTTTTCCAAAAAAGCTGGTATATCGAGGCCAAAAAGCAACTGGAGCTGGCGCTGCAGCTGGAACCTAACAATACAAAATACTCCAACGCGCTGGACAGGTTGAACAAATACCTGGCGTCGAACACGATTTCACCGGAACAGCTGAGGACTACGACCCGCCCCGTGGAGGACGCGTCGTTTTACCCCAACAACGGCACGTGCACGGGAAGCTGCTGCACGGATATGTGCCTGGCAAACCTTTGCACGAACTGCCTTTGCGGGGGATGCAGGTAAACAGGCTGCTAAACTTTTTGCTTGAGCAAACGGTTATATTAAGATAGCATTAAACGGCGCCTGTAAGAGGGCGCGTTTTTTTAGAATCTCGCCTTTGGCAAAGCGATAGAAAATGTTTTTAGCGGGAAGATTTTGAAATGTCAAACGATAATGCCATAAATTTAACAGTCCGCCCTGTCGGGCCAAAGGAAATAAAAGCTGCCTTAGGGTTGGCGAAGAAATATAACGCTTCGCCGTTAACGGCGTCGTACCCGCTTTTTAAGGACGAAGGCCAAATAAGGGCCGAGTTTGAAGCGGCTCAAAAAAACGGACTGCTGCTTGGGGCTTTTGATGGTGACAGGCAAAACGGGGCGTTGTGCCTGTCAGATTGCGGCGACTTTTTGCAGTCGCTTGGATTGTTTTCGCCCGCGGAGGTTTACGGTGATTTTTTGGAGTACTTGTCGACGATTTATCCCGGGCGCGAAGCACTTTTTGGTTTTCCCAAACAAAATGCGGGCGCGGCCGAATTTATGGGCAAGCGCGGGGAAATTTTGGAACGCGCCACCGTCACGTTGCTTAAACGCGAAAAATTTAAGCGCCAAGACAATCATTCTATAAGAATTGATAAGGATAATTTTGGGCGCTTTGCGGAATTTTACGATAAAAACGAGCCTGAAATTTATTGGAATTCGGAAAGGTTAAAGGAAAGCCTCGATAATTGGGTTATTTTTACGGCCGAAGACGGGCGGGGCGTTTGCGGCAGCGTCGCCGCGTATATCGCGAAAATGTTGCCGCAGAATTGCTTTCCGCGGCGGCGGAGGCGTTTTTTAACGACAAAGGCGGCGAAAGCGTTTTGTTTTTTGTGGACGACGCACAAGGGCGCCAACTTGAGGCTGCGCTGAAATCGGGTTTTGAGATAACGGGCGGTTATGCAAGCTATAAAATCAAATTGTGAGAAAAGAAAAGTTTTTAGTTTGAGCGCATCAGCCGAGCGCTTTAAAATAAAAAACCACAAGACCTTAAGGCCGCAAGCGGATGTGGCTTAAAAAAGCCTAATCCCGGTTAGATTTGCGGATATAAAAATAAAATCAATAGCCGATATACTCCACGCCCAAGAGGAGAACTTCGTTGATTTTGTTGTCGGCGAGCTCGTAATAAATCGTTTTGCCGGTGCGTGTGTATTTGACTACTCCCATGGTGCGCAAAAGCTTGAGCTGGTGGGAAATGGCGGTTTGGTGCATTTCGAGAAGTTTGGCCAAATCTGTTACGCACAGCCTTGACAGCGCTAGCGCCGAAAGCAGGCGCAGGCGGTTGCCATCGGAAAGCAGCGAGAAAAAATCGGCGAGCTTGACGGAGGAGTGCTTGTCGGGCAGGTAGTATGTAAGCTGGGTCATTTTTTGGGAATCAAGCATAGTTTCACCTCTCTAAGGTACTTTTTATTGTAGGACAGGCACTTTGGAAAGTTTTGGCGCATATTGTAGTAAAAAAACAAGTTTTGCTAAAAACGGAGGGTGGAAGGTATGGGTCTGACACAAGAATTGTTGTATTTGCTGTTGCTTTACGCGGTGCTGAGCGACGGGCTGTCGCTGAGCACGGCTCTGATGATAGCGATTGGCATTATTTTATTAGCGCCGTGTTTATCCAGGCTGTGCTGCAATACGGGCGTCACCCAGACGACGGGCGGGTTTGCCGCGCTCAATAACCTTGTTTTTTGAAAAAAACGGTGTTATTTTCGCGCGTTGGCACGAAAAGTATTGACTTTAGGTAAATTAAAGAGTAAAATACCTTTAACGCAGATAAATCAAGAACATCGTTTGCGTAAATTTTTAGAAGAGGTTAATACATGTTCCAAGACAAAGTCATCACCTGCAAGCAATGTGGTGCACAGTTCACTTTCACAGCCGGAGAACAAGAGTTTTACGCTGAAAAAGGCCTGACAAACGAACCCCAAAGGTGCAAGGAATGCCGCGATTCTATGAAACGCGACAGAAGAGAACGCAGAGGCGAAAGACAAATGTACGACGCGGTTTGCGCTCAATGTGGAAAACAATGCAAGGTTCCTTTCGAACCGAAAGAAGATCGTCCTGTTTTGTGCAGTGAGTGTTTTTCAAAGAAATAAATCAAATTTCTAAACAAAATTAGATTTTTCGACACGCTTATACTTTATGAGCGTGTTTTTTTCGTTTTTATGTTAAATCTGAGGAAAAACAAAAAAGGGCGATGAAATTTAGGTAGCGGCGCCGTTTTTTACGGTAAATTTTTTGTAGTCGAGGTTTTTTATTAGCGCGGCGTCTACGCGGGTGGCGGTCAGAATTATCTGCACGCCGGGGTTGAATGAAATCAGGGCGCGCTGGCGGCCGCGGTCCAGTTCGGACAAAACGTCGTCCAGTAAGAGCACGGGATACTCGCCCGTGAGGGAGAAAAACAATTCCAGTTCGGCAAGCTTTAGTGAAAGCGCCGCCGTGCGCTGCTGCCCCTGGCTGCCAAAGGCGCGGATGTCTGTGCCGTCCACGGCGAATTTTATGTCATCGCGCTGGCAGCCGAAAGTCGTGAATTTTTGCGAAAAATCCCTTTCTAGGTTTTGCGCGAGCTTTTTTTGATAAACCTCCTGCATTTCCTCCCGCGTTTTCCCTGACACGCCCGAAACGTATTCCAATTCCAAATTTTCGGTTTTTGTGAGCAGCCTGTGGATTTCGCGCGCCTTTGGGGCGAGCAGCGCGCAAAAATCGCCGCGTTTTTGCACGAGGCGGGAGCCCTCGAGGGCAAGCTGTACGTCCCAAACCGACAAAATGTCCGCTATATCGGCGGAGTTTTTGGCTTTTTTGAGCAGGTTGTTGCGTTGGGAGAGGATTCGGTTGAAGCGCAGCAGCGAATGGTAGTAAGTTTTGTCCGTCTGGCAGAGGTCGACATCCAGAAAGCGCCGCCGCTCTTGCGGGGAGCGGGTGATTACGCTTATTTCGTCGGGCGAAAAATAAACGCAATTGAGGTGCCCCAGAATTTCACCGATTTTGGCGTTGGGGATTCCGTTTATCGCGGCGGATTTTTTTTCCGCCAAGGTGACGGAAACCTGTTTTTGACCAGCGCGCGAAACGAAATCCACCGAAACTTTGGCTCGGGACTCGTCGCGGTTGATAAGTTCCCTGTCGCGGTCGGTGCGCGGGCTTTTTCCGAGGCAACACAAATAAACGCTTTCCAAAAGGTTGGTTTTGCCCTGGGCGTTGTTGCCTGTGAAAATATTAAGGTTTGGCGCGAGCTCCAGCGTCTGGTCGGCCAGATTGCGGAAATTCGCCACCGTGAGAGATGTTATTTTCATTTTTTATAAATATTATAGCAAAGTAGCTTTGGCAAGTCAACGGACAAAAAGCGGAGGTAAAAACGCGTTTTAATTGTTAAGACGGAATAAACGCGCTTATTTACCCCGAAAAATAGGATAATGCAAAACCGCAAAAACGCCGCTTGAGCCAAAACAGCGCAATTTTGAGGCTTTTAAAGCGGGTTTGAAAAAAAGTTTGGGATTAATTCCCGTCATATCGATACAAACGGGGTGTTTTGTGGTATAATTAACGCAAAGTATGAAAATCGGTGCGGTTGTTTTTGCGCCGCCCGTTAAATTTTTTGATGCAGGAGCGGATTTATGCCCAACAATTTATATAACGAAGAACAAATACAGGTGCTGGAAGGCCTCGATCCCGTCAGGAAAAGGCCGGGAATGTATATCGGCTCGACGGACGCAAAGGGGCTGCATCACCTTGCCGTGGAAATTGTCGATAATTCTGTCGACGAGGCGTTGGCGGGGTTTTGCTCCGAAATTTGGGTGGAAATAAACGCCGACGGCAGCCTGACCGTGACCGACAACGGCCGCGGCATACCCTGCGGCATACACAAAACGGAAAATATATCGGCGGTCGAGGTTTGTCTGACAAAACTGCACGCGGGCGGCAAGTTCGGCTCGGGCGGATACAAGATTTCTGGCGGGCTGCACGGAGTTGGCTTGTCGGTCGTCAACGCGCTTTCGCGCTGGCTTAAGGTGGACATTTACCAAGACGGCAGGCACCACAAGCAGGAATACCATAGAGGAATCCCGCAGGCGCCTCTGGCCGCCGTGGGAGAAACGGACAACACGGGCACGACGATTACGTTTATGCCCGACGAGGAAATTTTTGAGACGACGGACTTTGAGTACGACAGGCTTAAATTGAGATTGAGGGAGCTTGCCTATCTTAACAAAGGAATAAGAATCAACCTTGCCGACGACCGGGAGGGCAGGCTGAAAAAGGAAGCGTTTTGCTATCAGGGCGGGCTGAGGGAATTTGTCGAAAACCTCAACAGGACGAAGGACACGCTTTTTGCCGAGCCGCTTTATATAGACAAATCGGTGCCCGAGGGCGAGGTGGAGGCCGCGCTCCAATTCAACGATTCGTACAACGAGGTTTTATATTCTTACGCAAATAATATCAACACGGAAGAGGGCGGCGCGCACCTTGACGGTTTTAAGGCCGCGCTCACAAAAACTATAAACGACTACGGCAAAAAATTTAATCTGCTCAAAGACGACGAGAAGCTTTCGGGCGAGGATATACGCGAGGGACTGACGGCGGTTATTTCGGTTAAGCTCGAGGAGCCACAGTTCGAGGGACAGACAAAGACAAAGCTGGGCAACAGCAGCATGCGCACGGCGGTAAGCCGCGTCGTCAATGAAGAAATGTCCTCTTTTTTGGAGGAAAATCCCGCGCGGGCGAAAGAACTTATCGTCAAATGCGTAAATGCGCAGAGGGCCCGCGCGGGATTTTCCTCCAAAAAAG